>CAZHNH010000093.1:0-11457 GCA_964533695.1 uncultured Nitrosopumilales archaeon
GCGCGTTGGACGCCACGCTCTGCGCAATAGCCGTCCAGAGCACAATGAACGACCGCAGGCTGTCTCGCGGGGAGAAGCTGTCGGTCAGGATAGGCGTGCATGTCGGAGATGTCATCCACAGGGAGAACGACGTGCTCGGCGACGCCGTAAACATCGCATCGAGGATAGAGCCTTTGGCAGATGCCGGAGGGGTGTGCGTCTCCGAGCAGGTGTACGACCAGGTGAGGAACAAGGTTCCATACCCTCTCGCCAAGATTGGAGCGAAGGAGCTGAAGAACGTTCGCGAGCCTGTGGAGGTCTACAAGGTCGTCCTACCGTGGGTGCAGCCAGCGTCAGCGGAAGTGGCAGCGTTTCCGACCAACAGAATCGCAATTCTCCCCTTCAGGAACATGAGTCCCGACCCCAACGATGAGTATTTTGCAGAAGGGATGACAGAGGAGATCATCTCGACAGTCGCGGGAATAAGCGGCCTGAGCGTCATCTCACGAACTTCAGTCATGCAGTACAAGAAGACCGAGAAGACCGTCAAACAGATTGGCAGAGAACTGGAGGTGGGCTCCGTTCTTGAAGGGAGCTTCAGAAAAGCTGGAAACAAGATGCGCGTTACAACTCAGCTCATAGACGTCGCTGGAGACAAGCACCTCTGGGCCCAGAACTACGACAGGAATCTGGATGACGTGTTTGCCGTACAGAGCGACGTCGCGAAGCAGGTGGCCGATGCTCTCCGGGTTAGAATCCTTACACCTGAGATGGAACGGATTGAAAAGAAGCCGACTGAGAACTCGACTGCATATGCTCTATACCTCAAGGGTAGGTTCTTCTGGAACAAGCGAGGTCTAGAAGACCTCAAGAAGGCTCTTGAGTACTTCGAACTTTCCGTTTACGAAGATCCTGACTTCGCTCTAGGGTACGTAGGCGTTTCAGATAGTTGCTCTATACTTCGCGCCAACTGGGGGGTCGAGCGCGAGGCATATCTGGAGAGAGCGAAGGCCACGGTGGACAAGGCACTCGAGCTCGACTCAGGATTGGCTGAAGCACGCGCCTCCAGAGCGGCCCTCTTATACGACCAATATCAATTACGGCAGGCGGAAAAGGAGTTCAAAAAGGCGATTGAGCTGAAGCCCAGTTACGCCTCAGCCCACATGTGGTACTACTTGTTGCTGAATGCTCAACAGCGGTACGACGAGGCCCGAGAGCAAATTGAGACAACTCTGGAACTTGACCCGTTGTCTTCTGTCGCCCACCATAATCACGGGTCATACTATATTTTCAAGAGAGAATACAGCAAATCCATAGAACCCATCAAAAGGGCTATCGAACTAGGAGACGCCCAATCACATTGGTTGCTGGCTATAGCCTATGGAAGGATGAAAAGGTTCGACGATATGAAGCGCGAGTGGGTAGCTTTTATCGAGTTTAACAAGGAATCGATTCCACTTGGGCAACTGTATGCCGACATCACCTCGGCTTATTTGATCGATGACAAAATGACAGTCGGCAGGCTCCTCCCCGAGCTCAAGACCCATTTTCCCGATGCGTTATGGTTAGATGCCAATTTCATCGCGGAATTCTGCTTTTACCTTGGAGAACGTGAAGAAGGCTTTGAATGGTTGGAGCGTTCCTACTCAAGGAGGGAGTTCCAGCTGCTGGGCATTAAGTCAGACCCGTTCTATGATGAAATTCGCTCCGACCCTCGCTACCTAGACCTCCTGAAGAGGCTCGGACTGAACCCCTAAATCGCAGCTATCAAATGTTCAGAACACACCGCGCGCCCGTGCGGCCCGTACAGCTCCCAGCAAACCGATAAATCATCAGACCAACCTCGATTCTCTCTGGTGATGGGAGATTACTGAACGCGCCGACTTGTCTATTCTGGACCGGCCTGAAATATTGCGACTAGTTTTCTACCCGAGAAAAAGCCAACCAAAGCCACTTGCTTCCAATGCAAGGGACCATTTCATAGAAGTTGAGAGAGGGATTAGAATTGGATGTAGATACTATACCAAGGACAGAAGTTGTCCCTCCTTGCTCTATTTTCATGGCAACGGGGCGATTGTCGACGATTATGACGAACGTGCACACTTTTTCAATGATGCTGGAGTCAACCTGTTCGTAGCTAGTTACCGCGGATATGGATCGAGTGACGGCACGCCAACAATAACGAGCATGATAGCGGACAGCCACTTGATCCTTGACGGATTCAAGAAAGTAGTAGAGGACTACGGTTTCAGGAAGAACTTCTTTGTAATGGGACGGTCGCTGGGAAGCTTTTCCGCGATACAGATAGCCTACAGTCATCAGGATGATCTGCAAGGACTAATAGTGTGTAGCGGGCCTTCGAACAACTTCAGGCAATACGTCACCCCTTGGTTTCCCACAGATCATCCTCTTTGGAGAGACGACAGCATTTTCCTCAACAAAGTGAAATTGCAATCAGTAAAGAAGCCAACTTTGATAATCCACGGCGAGAAGGACGAGTTGTTCCCCGTAGGAGAAGGTAGGGAGCTGTACGAGTACTCCTCTTCAAAGGACAAGCGACTCGTGATCATTCCCAATGTGGGTCACGATAATATCACTACGGTAGGAAGTGAGCAGTACTTCGAGGCAATTGCGAGTTTTGTTCGGGCCTATCAATGAGTAAAGCGATTGAGACAGGGCTCTCCCTGGACTCACTCGATTTATCCGCATGACACGAACCTTGGGCCACATCTAATCCGAAGAAGGTTTGGCCTGCTATTCAGGGTGGATTTGAATGGTAAACCGTGTGGGTCCGGGCGACCCCATTTTCTATACACTCGGAATGAACTCCGTTTGGCCAAGGGGGCTTGATTCTGGCTATTCCGGAAACTACCTTTGGCCCAATAACATGCGCGCGTGCTAACGCCCATGCAGGGGCTGCGCTGGTGGGATTTGCGGCGATGAGCGTGTTGCTCTACTTGTTGATTTGAGGAGAATATAGCGACATGAAGATTGCCTGACGTTTGATGATTCTCGGCATCGCTCCCATGGAAGCGTAGCAACAGACTCCTCGAGACCAAACCCGTGGCAAGAGGCTGGGTCGCGGATGTGCTGGCTTGTGTGGAGAAGCTCTTTTCGACATTCACTCTAGAGAATGTCTACTCGTTTGAGAAAGAACTAGCCGGAACGCATCCGAATAACCGCTTTGTCAGGCCAAAGATCAGGCAGCAGCTGCAAGTTCTGAGAGACTTGGGTTTGGTTAGTTTGTATCGCCCAGGGATTTACCAGCGACTCTCCTAAGACCGTCGGTTCTCCAAGAGAGATCCAGAAAGATAGAGTGGACATTAGTCACAGGGGAATAGATCGGGCAATTGCTTGATCAACAACTTGACCCCTTTGGTAGTCATTACATTCTGACGGATGGTCTTGTCGGTGTCGTAATGCATCTTCACCGTTATGTTTCGGGAAGTAACTCTCGCCAGTGCCACTTCGAGAGTGATCTTCTTCCTCTTTGCAGGGTCTTTCTCTTTCTCCCTCATCTTCTTCAACCTCTCCTTCGCCTCGATCATTCTTCTTCTCTCGACCTCTTCGCTCAGCGCTTCGAATATGGGGCGCCAGATACCCCTCCACCCGCGCGCAGCTCATACCCCGTTGACATCTTTGAACTTCGCCCAGAATATCCACTCTGGGCCTGCGCCCAAATGAACATGTGTTATGTTCTCCACAAAATTTGCACGGCCCTATACTTGCTAAACTCGAATCATCATAATGTTAAATACAATTGACCTTGACCTCGCGAGGAGATTTGCAGGCAGCACCCCGAAGAGTCAAGACAATCTATAGCGTGATAGCATCTCCGCAGAGACTGGAGATACTCAGGATACTCAACATCAAGGGTCCGTTGACGTACAGCGCGCTAAAGACTCTTGCAGGATTCAAGTCCAAGAAGGAGTCAGGCAAGTTCGCGTACCATCTGAGGAAGCTTGTCAAGCAGCTCCTGATCCAGCTGAATAGGCAGGAAAGGAAGTACACCGTCACCAACCTGGGCAGGCTTGTGCTCAACCTGACCCGCCAGATTGAAGAACAGTCACTCGTAGAAAGCGGAAAACTGTACGTCAGAACGTCTCACCAGACGATGGAGGAGTTCAACGCCAACAAGATCCTCCAGTCACTCGTGAAAGAAGCGGGCATGCCGGTCGAACTTGCCCAGAAGATAACGAGCGAAACAGAATCGAGGCTATACAAGTTTCAGACCCAGTACCTGACCGCCCCCCTGATCAGAGAGATAGTTAACGCACTCCTAGTCGAACACAGCATGGAGGAGTACAGGCACAAACTGACCAGGCTGGGGATGCCGATTTACGACGTAACGCAGCTTCTGGGGAAGGCAAGCGATGATGGGGGGAATGTGGAGTCACTGGTACACCAGACCGGGAAACAGGTATTCTCCGAATACCTCCTGCTTGAACAGCTCCCTCGGGATGTCGCCGACGCGCACCTCTCTGGTGACATTCACATAGCCAACGCGGGGAGCTGGGGGCTGACTCCTGACACCGTCTTCGTCGACCTTTTGTCGGTGAGAAACAGCGGAATGAACCCTCGCGGGAAGATACTCAACACGGCGATGATTCCAAGCCCCGAGAACGCAGAGCGAGCCCTGAACATCGTTCTCAACATGTCCGCGATGCTGACCAAAGAGACATCAGACGAGGTCTCCTTCAGGAACTTCCTTCAGTACCTGAGCCCATTCTGCAAATCACGGGGGAAGAGAGAGCTGGAATCTCTCTTTCTGAGGTTCTTCGAAGGGGTGAGTTCACCCATAGCCGGCGCCGAAGGACCGTCGATTAGCATCGAGCTTAACCCCTACAGGCACGACGATGTCGGGAGGGACGTCCTAGACAAGACACAGGACGCTGTTCTTGCGGCGTACAGGAACTTTGTCGAAGAGACCCCAAGGCCCGATGTCCGACTGCTTCTCGCCAAGCCGAACCGGGTGGATGAGACGAAGACGCTAAAGGACGCCGCCTCAATTATCTTCAACGGCGGCAGGATAGCCTTCTTCTCGTCGGACGAGCGCAGGAGTTTCCTTGGCCTCAATGCTAACGTTCTTCCTCAGGAGTTGCAGGCAGACAATGTCAGCGTGCTCCACGGACTGAGTCTGAACCTTCCCAGACTAGCTTACGATTCGAACCAGGACGAGACGTACTTCCGGGCAAAACTTGCCTTGTTGATAGGCGTCTCCGCTGACGCCCTTTCGACAAGGAGGAGATTGATCGAAAGGACGCTGAAAAGGGGCCTCCTGCCGTCACTTGCCGCGGGCTCGGATGCGGTGACATCTGACACGATGCCCCTCATGATGAATCTAGTCGGCCTCGAAGAAACACTTGCCAGTCTGATACGAGATCCAGGAATGGGTTCGCGAACCGAACTAGCTGAAAAGATTGTTGAGACCGCCGGGCAAGTCGCGAACGATAAATCGACCAGAATTGACCGATTGGCAGTTGCGATGCTCGATCTGGATGGGGCACTGCGGCTTGCGACTTTGGACTCAGAGAAGTATGGGAAGGCGAACCTCCAAGCATTGCAGAAAGGCGCTTACACTCAAGCGCCCCGGTTGGTCTTGGCCGACCTCGAAAGCCCGGATAGGATGAACTACATGACGAAACTCGCGGCCGGCCTTCGGGGAGGGTTGTCAGTGACCCTTGACGGAAACGCAAACGACATAAGAGGAGTCTACAACATGATATTGAACGCGACGCCCAAGTTACCATACTTCAAGGTAGACAGGACTATATCCGTCTGCAAGAACTGTGGCGCGAAACTTCCACAGAACGCGGCGCGATGCAGGAAGTGCAAATCGGTCGCCACAATGCAATACTCGACTGCCGTCTGAACAAGTGGTGCAACTCGATCCTCTGTCAAAAAGATTCCACAACGGACCGCTTCATGTGAACGCAATTCGAAGCCGACCTCACCGTAGTTGTCAACAGTGTCCCTTACAGGAGTGAGATATATATCGAGGAAGATGGGGTTAGTGCTAAGGTTATGACGTCAATAGTTGAAGAACCACGTGACTCTCCGGATGGCGGAGAGCAGAATCGAGGAGAAGTGAGAATTCCCTCGGAGACACTTGCCGCGTTCGGAGGAGACGAATTGCGCGCCAGAGTCTTCTACGAGAAGTATGCATTACGAGATCAACAGGGAAAGCAAGTAGAGAAGTTGCCGGATGACATGTGGCGAAGAGTTGCGAAGGAACTCGCTTCGCCGGAACGAAATGACGAGGCGAGGAGGGAGTGGACAGCGAGGTTCCAGTGGCTGCTTCAAGATTACAGGTTCGTTCCGGGAGGGAGGGTTCTTTTTGGGGCAGGGCAGGTCAGGAAGTCTACTCTACTCAATTGCTATTTCTTCAGGATACGCGAAGATTCTATCGAAGCGATCTTCGACTGGTGTAAGGAAGCAGCAAGGACCTACAGTTTCGGAGGAGGAGTGGGGACGGACATCTCGGTGCTCAGGCCTCGGGGTGCACCGGTCAACAATGCTGCAATCTACAGCTCGGGCTCGGTGTCGTTCATGGAGCTCCTCTCGACCACTACAGGAACGATAGGACAGGCTGGAAGAAGGGGCGCCCTAATGATAACGTTGAGGGTAGACCACCCAGACGTGATAGACTTCATCAACGTAAAGAGGGACTTGAAGAAGGTGAACTATGCCAACATCTCGGTCAAAATCACTGACGACTTCATGAAGGCTGTCGAGACGGACGCAGATTTCTTGCTCCACTTCAAGAATGAGAAGGTGGAGGTGAACAGGACAGTCAGGGCAAGGGAAGTCTGGAAGTCCCTCGTCAGGGGCGCGTGGGAGTCGGCCGAACCCGGGGTTCTCTTCTGGGACACGATAAAGAGGCAGTCCACAACGGAATATGGCGGGATGGAAGTGCAAGGTGTCAACCCTTGCAGCGAGCAAACACTGGAGAGCTACGGGTGCTGTTGCCTGGGTTCAGTTAACTTGAGTGCCTTCGTCCAAGAGCCCTTCACCGAGAGGGCAAGCATTGAGTGGGAGTCGCTAACGAAAGCCACGCAATTCGCCGTTAGGTTCCTCGACAACGTTCTGGACTATAACGCCGAGAGGCATCCACTACCGCAACAGAAGGATGCATCCCTTCTCAGTAGGCGAATCGGAGTAGGCATAACAGGTCTGGGAGACATGCTGATCAAACTCGGTCTCAAGTATGACGATGATTCGACTATCGAGTTTGTAGATCACCTCTTCGAGAGGCTCAAGAATGTAATCTACGAATACTCATCCGACCTCGCCAAAGAAAAGGGGAGCTTCCCCGCGTTTGACGTGAGGAATCACCTTGCTCAGCCCTTCATAGCCAGACTGGACGAGAAGGTGAAGGAGAAAATCAATGTCCAGGGAATCAGGAATGCTGCAATTACGACAATTCCCCCCGTTGGGTCTGGTTCGATTCTTGCTGGCTGTTCGAGCGGTGTGGAGCCTGTCTTCGCGCTGTCATACACCAGAAGAAGCAAGTCGCTCAGCGAAGGCGAGTTCAAAGTCTTCCACCCACTCGTAAAGGAATACATGGCACAGACAGGGGCAAGAAACGAAGAACAACTGCCAAATTACTTCGTCACTTCCCATCAGATCAAGCCCGAAATGAGGGTCAGGATGCAGGCGACGATTCAGAAACACATTGACACGGCCATTTCAAGCACAGTCAACCTCCCAAGGGAGATAACCCCGGAGGAGGTCGAGAGAGTGTACCTCCTAGCATGGAAACTGGGGTGTAAGGGCATCACCGTCTACAGGGAAGGGAGCAGAGAAGGAATCCTCGAGACGAGCAAGGTGACGAAGAAGGCCAACCAGCCGAGGGAGCAGTTCGAGAGACCTAGGATGATGGAAGGGAAGACGCTCAAACTCAAACTCCCGCAGGGAGGGCTCTATCTAACTGCCAATTTGGTAGACGGAGAGCTGAGAGAGGTCTTCGTCACCCTAGGAAAGTCGGGTGGGGACGAGAAGGCCGACGCCGAAGCAATCGGGAGACTAATCAGCCTATATCTGCAGAATGGCGGTGACACCAAGAGCACTATATCCACCCTAAAAGGGATAAAAGGAAAGTACGTGTCATGGGATGAGGGCATCCAACTCCTCTCAATCCCTGATGCAATCGCAAAAGCTCTCGAGCTCCTCACTCTGAATTACGTCGTGAAAGAGGCGGAGACTCCGCAGCAGATTAGCGTGGCAAGACCGATCGCGCAGGGTGGGACGTGCCCCGATTGTCGTGAGAATGCTGTGATCTTCGAAAACGGCTGCTATAAGTGCACCAACTGTGGATACAGCAAGTGCGAGTAGCGCAAGCTGAGCGAGGTCAGAGGAGCGGGACAACGCCTCCTAAACGGTAATTATTGTACCCGTCTGCTGGCAGTGCAATGAAACCGACAAAGGGGAAGAAGGCCCTCCTCGCCGTACTGCTGGCAACCGCGCTCGTGATAACCCCCCTGGTTCTTCTCGGCGTCTACCTAGGGTACTACATGGGAGGCCAAACGGGATACTCGAAGAGCGTTCTCGCCATTGCACTTTCCACAGCGGGATTTCTCGGCGGAATGGCTGTGGTATTCAGAGTGATACGTTTGGTCGTAACGTGGACGGAAAACTGAGTCTAGAGCTCGATCTTCTTCAAAGCGGAAGACTTTGCATTTTCGAGTTTTGATCTGAGTTCCGCAACTGCCTTCTTGTGGGAAGTCTCTATGGTCTCGGCCGCGCTTCCAAAACACTCATCGATTATCTCCTCGGTCATTGTGCCATCTTCCCTTCCAGCACTTTCTTTACATGCTTTAGCCTTGAAAACTCTTCTCTCTCCCTTTCTTCGAGGGTCTGCTGGATATATCGGATCGACGTTTCATATCTAGGGATAATCATGTATTCGAGGGCGTTCAGAAGCCTTTGTGTTTTCTCTAGCTCTTTGGCCAGCCGAAAGATAGCGTTCTCAAACTCAGCAGCTCGGAAGATCGACGGGAGCACCTTTCGCATCTGTCTCGACGCTCTGTCGACCGCCACACTTGTGTCGGCGAATCCGTACGTCATCCCGACCTCCTTTTCTGAGAGCGTGATTGAAGGGACGTCGACGTCAACCACCCTTCGCACGATTACCTCTGCTTCAACCATCGATGGAGTGTTTGCAGCGATTCCTTCGAGCCTGAGCGGCCCCAGTTTGAGGTAGGCATCGTAGAGGGCCAGGTAGGCGTCGGACAGTGGCTGAGAGATTTCGTCACGGGCGGCTGACGCCTGCTGTATCATCTCGTCCAAGCGCTTCAGGAGGACTTCACGTTTGTCATCCAACACGTTCTTGACTCTCACGGCTGTCTGAAGTCTCCTTCGTGTGCTGATGAGCTCGATCTTTGTCGGCAGGACGTTTGACCCTGAGGATACTGACATCTTTACTCAGCCGAGGAGTCCTTCACATAGTACTTCTCGATGAATTGTTCCTTTATGTTGGTGAGCTCACTCTGTGGCAGCAATGAGAGCGTCTCCCAGGCGATTTTCAGTGTATCGTCGAACGTCCTGTTCTCGTCGTAGCCCTGATTAAGGAATTTCTGCTCGAACTCGTCGCCGAATGTGATGTACTTCAGGTCTGAACCTGTGAGGCCTGACTTACCGACGATTTCTGAGAGCGCCCTAAGTTCGATTGCACGGGCGTAGGCATTGTAAAGTTGATTCCCCACCTGGTGGTGATCCGCACGCGCCCTTCCCTCCTTTATGACATGTCCCAACGCAGGCCCCATCAGTCTGCTTAGACTTGACAGCACGTAAACTGGTGGGTAGATTCCCTTCCTGAAGAGATCCCTCGCCAAGAAGATTTGGCCTTCCGTGATGTAGCCTGTAAGATCGGCGATAGGATGGGTGACGTCGTCGCTCGGCATAGTGAGGATGGGCATCTGGGTTATGCTTCCTTTCATCCCCTTAATCCTGCCTGCGCGCTCGTAGTTCATCGCGAGGTCGGTGTACAGATATCCCGGAAACCCCTTCCTACCTGGCACCTCCTCTCTGGCGGCGGATATTTCTCTCAGAGCCTCGCAGTAATTTGTCACATCGGTTATGATGACGAGAACATGCATGTTCAGCTCGAATGCAAGGTACTCTGCAGCCGTGAGCGCGACACGTGGTGTAATGATCCTCTCGATGGCTGGGTCATCGGCCAGATTCAGGTACAGAATACTTCTCTGGATTGCCCCTGACTCTGTGAGAGTCTTCTGGAAGAAAGTCGCGTCACCACTAGAGACTCCTACTGCTGCGAACACCACGGCGAACTCCTCCCCCTCCCCGACTACAGTCGCCTGTCTCGCAATCTGGGCTGCTAGCATATTGTGAGGCATGCCCGCACCGCTAAAGATTGGGAGTTTCTGTCCCCGGACAAGGGTCAACATGCCATCGATGACAGAGACCCCAGTCTGAATCAGGTCGGTGGGGTACTCCCTTCTTTCGGGATTAATCGGAGCACCGTTCACGTCGAGGAACCGCTTGGCGACCGGTTCAGGGAGACCATCTAGGGGTCTGCCCAGCCCGTCGAAGACACGCCCGAGAAGCTGGTCAGATACAGGGAGCTGCATTGTGCGCCCCAAGAATCGAGCTTTGGTTCCGCTTATCGACAGACCTGATGTCCCTTCGAAGACCTGCACGACTGCTTTGCCGAAGCCGGTCTCGAGCACACGTGCAAGTCTCCTCTTCCCTTCGTTGTCCTCTATCTCGACCAGCTCGTCAAATGAGGCTCGTTCAACGCCTTCGACCACGAGCAGCGGACCTTTAATTTCAGCAATCTTGCTGTACTCCAGACCTGACGAAGAGGTTGACGCCCTGCTCATGTAATCTTAGCCTCCGGTGTTTTTGAAAACGCAGCGAATTCATCGAGCATCTGTCTCGAGAGGGATTCAAAGCTGGCCAGGTCCTCGCTCTTGATGGCGAATTTCGCCCTCAATATAGGTGCAATAACCTGCATACCTCTTATCTTGGGCAGTGCCACGCCGTTCCTCAGTGCCTTCAGCGCTTCTTCATGGAACTGGACGAACAGGTTCATCATCATGAATTGTTTCTGAGGGCTGCAGTAGGCATCAGTGTCGTCGTAGGCGTTCTGCTGGAGGAATCCGATCTGGATCATTCGCGCCACGTCGAGAACGAGCTTTTCTTCGTCAGGCAGCGCTTCAGGGCCGAGAAGCCGCACGATCTCCTTTAGCGCGTCCTCACGCTGTAGGATTGCGTAGGCCGCCGCTCTTATTCTGAGCCAGTCCTTGTCGACGCTGTCCTTCCACCACTTGCTGACCGATTCTATGTACCCGGAGTAGGAACTCATCCAGTTGATTGACGGGTAGTGTCGGGAGTACGCCAGTCTCGCGTCCAGCGACCAGAAGGTTCTCACGAACCTGATCGTCTGGGATGTCACAGGTTCGGTGAAGTCGCCTCCAGCAGGCGAGACGGCGCCAACAAGTGTGATTGACCCTGTCC
>CAZHNH010000094.1:0-16498 GCA_964533695.1 uncultured Nitrosopumilales archaeon
TGTCAAAGAGTATCTCCACCCTGTTGGCGAGCAGGGTCCCATCTGCCGCAGCCGCGGTTTTCATCTTGACAATCGCGGGGTGCCTCTTGAGCCCCGCAATGCACGACTCGCCCCGGCCCCAAACAAGCTTGACTGGCTTCCCCGTCTTAAGGACTGCGAGTGCGAGATGGAGTTGCACCGGGACATCGTCCTTCCCCCCGAACGCCCCCCCGACAGGTGGCGTAATCACGACGACTTCGTCTTCCTTCAGCCCAAGGGTCTCGCAGATCT
This sequence comes from uncultured Nitrosopumilales archaeon, assembly GCA_964533695.1. Classification (GTDB taxonomy): domain Archaea; phylum Thermoproteota; class Nitrososphaeria; order Nitrososphaerales; family Gagatemarchaeaceae; genus UBA183. Next base: position 271 of record CAZHNH010000094.1, read on the forward strand.
CGGCCCTGTCCTTGTAGGGGCTCTGGCCTCCCACGACGAGTGTCAGCCTCTTGGCTTCGTCGTAATAACCAAGTCCGGCCTCGGGCTCGAGATAGGCGTGCACCTGCGACCCCGTTCGGTAGGTGTTCTCGACGATGACGGCGGCCTCGCGGAAAGCCTCCTCCACGTCCCCGAAGGATATCCTGGTCTTCCTGCACACGTTCCCCCCCTCGTGCACTTTGGGGGAACCAGGCTTCAGGGCATCGACCGGGTCGGTCACTGCGGGGAGCTTCTCGTATTCGACCTGAATGAGCCCGAGGGCCTTCTCAACGTCCTCTGCAGTCGTTGCGACCATGAGTGCCACTGGGTCCCCGACGTATCGGACCTTGTCGTCGCAAAGGACTGGCCTGTCGCGGATGAATGCACCGTATCGGTTCTTGCCCGGGATGTCCTCGTGGGTGAGGACCGCAGCGACGCGAGGCAGGGCTCTGGCCGTCGATGCGTCTATCCTCTTGATCCGCGCGTGTGGTAGCGGGCTTCTAAGGACTCCAGAGAAGAGCATCCCTGGCATCGAGATGTCTGAAGGGTATGCAATCGAGCCGCTCGCCTTCGCGTAGGCGTCCTTTCTTGGAATGGGTTTACCGACCCACCTGAACTCTGGCTTGCTCACGTGCCCCCCTTCTTTACCTCTAGGATTTCCTGGAGTCCCCGGTATGTCAGGTTCACCGCCATCTCCCGCCTGTACTCCCTGGTGCCTCTGACGTCAGTAATTGGGGCGATGGACGCGGTTACGGCTTGCGAGGCAGCCCTGATCCTCATCTCGTTGAGCCGGCCCTGGGTCACAATCTCCTCCGACTTAGTTGCCCTCACCACGGTCGGGGCGACCGACCCCAGTGCGATTCTGGCTGCCACGAACTTCTCTGAGCTTGCTCCGCCCCTCAGGCACATCGAGACCCCCACGACAGAGATCGCCTCCCCTGACCGGAGGGTATGCCTCAGGTACAGCCCGTGTTCGTCCTTGGTCATCTTCCTGAAGCTTATCTCCTTAATCAGCTCGTTCGAGTGGAGATCAAGCTCCTTGTACCCTTTGAAGAAGTCCTTGACCTGAATTTCCCGGTCGCCGTCGACGCTGGCCAAAGTGAGCCGTGCGTCGAGAGAATAGAGGGGCGGGATGCAGTCCCCAGACGGAGAAGCGTTGGCGAGGTTCCCACCGATGGTTGCCTTGTTGGTGAGTTGCATGGAGCCGAACTCGTCCGCCGCCTGGGCTAGAGGAAAGGCGAACCGTCTCACCTCGTGAGAGGACGAGATGTCGGCTATGCATGTAAGGGCTCCGATGCGGATTTTGTCCCCATTGGAGTGAATATATCGTAACTCGTCGAGCTGGTATATGTTCAGGAGTCTTTCGTCGGTGACGGGGCCCGCCCGCATCCGTACGAGAATATCCGTTCCCCCGGCAATCACCTTGTACTTGGTCTTGTCCAACATCTGCAATGCCTTCGTAAGGGTTGCGGGCGAGTCGACCTCGACGTCTGACATGGCGAGGGACAGGGTCAAGTCACTCCTTTCATCACAGCCTTCACTATTTTCGTGTAGCCCGTGCACCGGCAAAGGTTGCCCCTGAGGGCTTGCTTGGTCTCCTCGAGGCTCGGCCGGGGGCTCACGCCAAGAAGCGCCTTGGACGCAATTACTACCCCCGGCGTGCAGTAGCCGCACTGGACGGCCCCCTCCTCTATGAAGTGCCTCAGCAGTACCTGGGAGTCAGGGTCGCTGGCAAGTCCCTCAATGGTGACGATGTCGGTCCCTCGGACCTGCTCCATTATCGTCAGGCAAGAGTGGACCGCCTTGCCGTTCACCAGGACGGTACATGCGCCGCACTCCCCCTCGCTGCAGCCGTTTTTCGTGCCAGTGAGCCCAACAACGTCCCTGAGGGTCTCCAGCAGGCTGAAAGCCGGAGGCGCATGAACCACAACGGGCTTCCCGTTGAGCTTAAGGGAGTATTCTCTCAGTTTCAAGACTAAAGCCTTCAGAGCCCCCCGTTTTATTTTAAGCGAACGCCGAGGTCGCTGATGAGAGATGAATCATTCCCTCTCACGGTTTGTGTGGAAGCATGCTCATCACCTTGTCGGGCTCCTTCAGCCCGGACCCGGTGACCAGGACCACCGAAGTGTCGTCCGCACCAACCACGCCTTCCTTGAGCAGTTTCCTCAGGCCGGCGACTCCGGCCGCACCCGACGGCTCGGCGAACACGCCCTCATAGGCTGCCAGGTCTTTTACCGCCTGCATGATTGCCGGGTCGTCGACCGAGACCCCTTCCCCACGGGTCTTCTCGATGCCCGCCAAGGCTGAGTCCCCGTCCCACGGGAACGGGTCGAGGAGCCCCGATGCGACGGACTCTGGGTATGCCTCTGGGACGATCCTGTCGAATCTCAAGTGCCCGTTTATCGCCTTCGTTAAGGCCTGATTCCCCTTCGGCTGGACGGAAACCAGTCTGGGGTAGGAGTCCGCCAGGCCGACTCTCCTGAGGTCCTGCAGTCCCTTCCAGACACCAGTCAGGAGACACCCGGAACCTGTGGGCACGAAAATCCAATCAATTTCGTCCCATTTGTGTTGTTCATTGAGCTCGAAGGGGATTGTTTTTGGCCCTTCCACCTGGTATGGGTTGAAGGGACCGAAGCTAGGACAGGGATAGTATCCGAACTTGTCGACAGCCCGAAGCATCGCCTGAACGGTCGCATCCTCCCCTTCCTTCTCTTGCTTGCACCTGACGATAGTCGCTCCGAAGAGCATCAGCTGCGCAATCTTACCTATGGCGGCGTCAACCGGAACGAAGGCGTGGACCCTGATTCCTGCGGCTGCTGAGTATGCAGCGAGGGATGCCGCCGCGTTCCCGCTTGAGGCTATTGTCACGTCGTTCTTACCAATCTCGATTGCCTTGGCAATCCCCACCGCCATGGCCCTGTCCTTGAACGAAGCCGTGGGGTTCCTGGTCTCATCCTTCAAATAGAGTTTGCCAATCCCGAGCTTTTTGCCGAGCCTCTCGGCGCGGATGAGTGGGGTGTTCCCCTCACCAAGTTTGACCGCGAACTTCTGCTGCACTGGCAGGAACTCCTCGTACCGCCAGACGTCCCGCGCTCCCCTAGATTTCAGCGGGGCCCGCGTTAGCTTCGTCGAAATGGCGTCGTAATCGTATTCGACATCAAGCCTCCCGAAATCCCTTTTCCTGCACATGACCGGACTCTCCTCGGGCTCGTAGGTCGACCCGCACTTCGAACAGACAAGGCGCTCTACGTAAGACAAGATCCTCCGCACCTCGGTGTCGCGGCCTAGCCCCCTCCGTTAAGTCCCAACTTCATCCCTAAGATATGATGTCGAACCCTTTCTGGTACTTCCGAAGCTGCTCCACGGTGTATGGGTCGAGCTTCTTGCTGGTCCGGGTCACAGTCTGCTTCTTCTTCTTTGTACCGAAAACTTCGGTGGAGAGGTACCTCCCTCCCGAGTCGTTAATTATAGTGGCGACCCTGCCCATCCGGGGATGCCTCTTAACTAGCTTAACCGCCGCTGACACGTTGCACCCGGAGGATATACCGGAGAAAATTCCCTCTTCTCTGGTGAGGCGGCGTGTCATCTCGATAGCCTCGTCGGAAGAGGTTGTGACCACGCCATCAATTAGGCTGAGGTCGAGGTTTTTCGGGACGAACCCGTCGCCGATGCCCTCAATCTTGTGCGTCCCCCACTTCCCGTGTGCCAGTATGGGCGCCTCGGAGGGCTCTACTGCGTAGAGTTTGGCCTTCGGGTTGTTCTCCTTCAGGTACCTCCCCACGCCGGAGAGGACTCCGCCAGTCCCCTGAGATGCGACGAAAGCGTCGATCTTTCCTCCTAGCTGGTTCCAGATTTCTGGCCCAGTGCTCCGGTAGTGGGCCGCCGGGTTGTCTGGGTTCGAGAACTGGTCAGGGAACCAGTACGTCCCCTTATTCTTTTTCAGGAGCTCTTCAATCTTCGTGAGGCAGAGGTCGACGTCGCTCTCACCTCCAGGAGTAAGAATCAGGTCGCCGCCAAAGGCTTTGATCATCTTCTTGCGCTCGTCGCTCATCCCTTCTGGCATGACGATGGTCACCCTGTACCCCATCTTAGTGCCGATGAAGGTGCATGCGATTCCTGCGTTGCCTGTTGATCCCTCGAGGATCTCCATGCCAGGTTTGAGGTCCCCCCTCTTGATGGCCCTCAGAATCATCTCCTTGTAGATCCTATCCTTCAGGCTCTCCGTGGGGTTGAAGAACTCAAGTTTCGCGAAGATCTCGGATTTTAGCTTCTCCGCAGCAGGAATCTTCGAGAGTCTTACGGTCGGCGTGTTCCCGATGATGTCGAGTATCGACCTACCTTGTGAGATCAACCAGCTACGCTCCGGTAATTATCTTCGCTTCGAGCCCATAACCATAGCCATGACAGCCTTCTGTACGTGCAGCCTATTTTCCGCCTGCTCAAAGTAAAGGGAGTAGGTCGGACTGTCAATGACTTCATCGGTCGCCTCCTGCCCCCTGTCCGCCGGCCCGCAGTGCATGTACTTTCCCTTATTGGTCAGGTCCATCATCTTCTGGGTGCATATCCAGTCCTTGAACTTGTTTTGGTACTCCGAGGCTCCATCTTTATTCACTGATTTGCTGTAGGGCGGGACGAAGTTCTTGGGGGACCACGCCTTCGGGTAGACAAAATCGGCCCCCTCGAAGGCTTCCTTCATGTCGTTGACCACCTCGAAGCTTCCTCCGTATCTGTCCGCGTTCTTCTCGGACGTCTTGATTACGCTGTCCTCGAGTTCGAATCCCTTGGGGTGAGCCAAGACGACATCCATACCGAACTGAGTTCCAATGAGGACGCAGCTCTGGGGAACGGCGAGGGGCTTCAGACCTCCCGAGTACGCGTAGGATACTACGAACTTCTTCCTATTGGGCTTGTGCGTGACATCGGTGATTGCTTTCATGTCCGCCAAGGCCTGGAATGGATGGTAGATGTCGTCTTCCATGTTCAGCACAGGAATGTCGCTCCAGTGCGCGAATTCCTCGATTATCCTATGACCCCTTCCGATTACCCATTTGGCAGCGTCTCCGTAACACCTAATGGCTATCGAGTCTCCATACCTCGAAAGCACCCTCCCTACGTCAGCGATGGCTTCTGTCTGATAGGGGACCATGTCCTCAGGCAACGAAGGGGTATAGACGTCACTGGGGCTCAGGAAATGAGCGTGTCCGCCAAGTTGGTAGATGCCAGCTTCGAAGGAGTTTCTCGTCCTAAGGGACCGGTTGTAGAAGAGCATGAACAATGTGCTGCCCGAGAGATAGGGAGTAGGCGCTCTCTTTCTGAATTTCACCTTCAGGTCCTCTGCAGCCTTCAGAACGGAGGCGACTCTCTCTTGAGTAAAGTCATTGGTATTCAAGAAGTCCTTTCCTGCCATTGATCCTACGTAAGACGGGGCTTTCACGACGGTCCCTCGAAACGCTGATTAATACGCGGTTCTCTCGCAGATTGTAAGGTTGTAGGCCCTGGAACTCCACTCTCCCAATGACCTCGGTGACGCCTTAAGATTCCTATGGCATGCAGACAAGAACGTGACCGTGATTGCAAGCGGGACTGACCTTATCCCCCGCATGCGGAAGAGGCAAATTGCGCCGTCGGTGCTGGTGGACATCTCCTCATTCCAAGACGACCTGAGATACATTCGTCAGTCCGACCAGGTGGTACGACTGGGGGCTCTTGCCACTCTGACAGATGTCCTGGAATCCCCTGTCTTCAAGGATGAGCTTTCGATACTGCACGAGGCTGCAGGGCTGTTTGGGGCTCCTCAGGTTCGCAATGTTGCGACGGTAGGTGGCAACGTCTGCTCGGCCACATCCTCTGAAGACTTGATTCCTGTCTTCATGGCGCTTGGAGCGAGTTTGAAGTTAATCGGCGCGGAAGGGGAACGCATTACTCCATTGAAAGAGTTCATTGTTGGAAAAAGGACAACGGCGATGAGGTCGTCGGAGATCCTTGCCGAGATCCAATTTGAATATCCGAGAGAGCGCAGCTGGACAGGATTCGAAAAACTTGGCCGCCGGAACATGCTTTTCATTTCCTTGGTGAGTATGGCCCTTAGCCTGAGTTTGGAGAAGGACTTTGCTGTCCGCTCAGCCAGAGTAGCGCTCAACAGAGTGGCAGGCCGAATCCCTGACCTTGCCGAGAAGACGGAGGACTTCCTTGTCGGACGCAAACTCTCTGAAGAAACAATCGCGCAGGCTCAGACGGTGTTGGCCTCGGAGTTGGCGTTGACCAGCGACTTCAGGGGATCGGCTACTTACCGCACGGAGGTGGCAAAGGTGTTCTTGAAGAGGCTGCTTCAGAGATGCTATGGGAAAATCAGAGGCTTGGCCTGAGTTGGCCAAGCGCGTCGTCACGATGAACGTCAATGGGACAGTGCACTCCGTTCAGGTTAATTCCCCCGACAGGCTCATCGACGTCCTGAGAGACCACCTAGGTTTGAAGTCGGTCAAGGAAGGATGTGGAACGGGAGATTGCGGCATCTGCGCCGTTCTCGTGGACGGGAAGCTAGTGAACAGCTGTCTCATGCTCGCTGGACAGTGCGATGGAAGGAGGGCCATGACTCTTGAAGGGTTGCTGGATGACCCTACGATGAAGAAGCTCCAGGCGAGCTTCGTGGCCAACTGTGCTGCCCAGTGCGGTTTCTGCACTCCAGCTATGCTGATGGCTTCCTGGGACCTGGCAAGGCGCTCGAATGGCCCCTCGACCGATGAAATCAAGGTTGCAATCAGCGGGATACTGTGCCGGTGCACGGGTTACTACCAGATTATCGATTCGATCAGGCAGGGTTGCAGGGAGGGTGAGCCATGAGTGAACAGGTCTCCCTGCTCCTAGAGTCACTCAGAGAGAAGGCAGAGCGAGGCAGTCTTCTTTACATCGGGGAGAACATTGCCAGAATCGACTCACTGGAGAAAGTTCTCGGGAAGCCGGTCTACACCTCTGACCTCATCCCCAAAGGCACGATATACGCCAAACTCTTTCACTCCTCCGTCCCTCATGGGAAAATCAAGGGGATGGAGTTGGGGACTGCGAAGGCTCATCCTGGAGTATTGGGCGTTCTGACCTGGAGGGACATCCCAGGGCTGAACGAATCTTCCGCCGTGCTGCCCGACCGCCAACTCTTCGCCGAATCCATCGTGCGTTCCACCGCCGATATCTTGGGCGCAGTTGTGGCGGAGACTCTTGCTTCTGCTGCAGACGCAGCTGCGCGGATTAAAGTCGATTACGAGTCGCTCCCGGCCATCTTTGACCCTCTGGAGTCCCTCAGACCAGATGCCCTCAAAATACATCCGAAGGGCAACATCGCAAGGCAGATGAAAATCAGGAAGGGGGACGTGCAAGACGGGTTCTCAAAGTCTGATGTGATTCTTGAGAAAACGTACAGGACCCAGTTCCAGGACGCCACGCCATTGGAGCCCGAGATGGGTTTGGCGATTCCGGAAGACGGTGGCATCAAGGTCATAGGCTCCATGCAGAGTCCTCACCACACGCAGGCCGCGGTTGCAAAGGTCCTCAAGCTTCCACCTGAGAAGGTCAGGGTCATCCAAGCAGTCACCGGGGGCGCCTTCGGGCCCAAGTCAGACGAGACACCCTTCGACGTATGCTCAACTGCCGCTTTGGCTGCGATGAAGTACCGCAGGCCCGTCTTCTGTGGCCTCGACAGGGAGGACTCGATGGTCATGCACACCAAGAGGCATCCCTTTGTCATCAGCCACAAGACTGGCGTGACCTCCGACGGCAGGCTCCTAGCCGATGAGTCGAGGATCGTTGGGGATACAGGAGCCTACGCGTCTCTTGGGGTCTTCGTTATTGTTCGAGCGACTTTTCACACGATTGGGGCTTACGAAGTACCCAACGTGAAGGCCGATTCATACCTCGTGTATACGAACAACACCTACACGGGGAGTCTAAGGGGGTTTGGGGGTCCTCAAGCCATCTTCGCCATAGAAAGCCAGATCGAGGAATTGGCCCGTAAGTTGGGAATGGACCCCCTGGAATTCAGGCTGAAGAATATGCTCGTCCCTGGAAAGAAGAGTGCGACGGGGGCGCTGATGGACGCCAGCTGCGGACTTCCCCAATGCGTCGAGAAGGTAGTTACTTCCAGCGATTACTGGAGGAAGGTCGCCCAATACCGTAATCAGACAGGGAACATTAGAAGGGGTCTCGGCACTGCACTGCTGATGCACGGGAACTCCTTGGGGCCCGAGGGAAACGACTATGGCGCCGTCCACATGGAAATCGAGTCTGACGGCACCATTTCGGTCGGTACCGGCCTTACCGAGTATGGCACGGGGGCGGTGTCAGGCATGATGCAAGTTGCTTCGAGCGTCCTGGGAGTCCCCCTCGCCCGTTTCAAGCTGGAGCGCCCTGATACTTCCAAGCACAGGGAGAGCGGTCCTACGGTTGCATCGAGGGTTGTGGTAATCGGCGGAAACGCAGCCTTCAAGGCCGCAGAACAGCTGAAGAACAGACTCGTGCCTCTTGCGGGTGAATTGCTAAATGTAAGGCGGGAGGACATAGTCATTGCGGACGGAGTCGTCTTCGACCGCCACAGTCCATCAGTTTCAGTCTCCTGGGACATCCTAATCTCCGAGGCATACAGGAGGGGCATCGGACTCAGAGAAGATGGGTTCTTCATGGCTCCTGCTGCACCATGGGACCTAGAGACGGGACAAGGTACCCCCTACGTCCAGTACACCTGGGGAGCGTTAGTTGTAGAGGTTGAAGTTGACACCGACACGGGCTACTACAACGTCATAGGGGTCCACGCCGCCTACGACGTCGGCAAGGCTGTCAATCCAGGAGGGGTGCTCGGTCAAATCTACGGTGGCACCGTCCAAGGGCTGGGCTACGCCATGATGGAGGAACTCCTCCATAAGGACGGATTCGTAGTCAACCCCAACCTGGCCGATTACTACATCCCCACTTCGATGGACATCCCATCTGAATTCAAAGCGTTCATAGTGGAAGTTCCCGGTCCCCTCGGTCCCTTCGGCGCGAAGATAATTGCGGAACCCCCCATCGTGCTCCCTGCGCCTGCCGTGCGGAACGCAGTCCTGAACGCGACTGGCGTCTCGGTGGACGACCTACCGGTGACTTCGGAAAAAGTCTTGATGGGGGCCGCGCTGAAGCGGTCGTCGCCTATCCAGGGCCCGCCGGGAGCGTGAAGAGCTCTAGATTACGAGCGATTGTGGGGCAATATGTTCCCGCGGGTTCGTTCCTGCAAGACGAAGGGTGTTACGAATCTTTGGTTGTCCACGTCGAAAAGCCCCCTGTCGGTTATCCTAGCGTGAGGGATTACGGAAAGGGCGAGAAGGTTCGACAGTGGCATATAGGGATGGTCTAGAACTCCCATTTTCTTGAAAGCGCGACGTAACTGCTCTACTTCCTCGGCGACACGCTGCAGTGGGCGGTCAGAAATCAGACCCGCGATGGGCAATTTCACCCACGCCAACGTTTCATGGCCACATACCGCGGAGATGCCTCCGCTGCTCTGTATCACAAGGTTGGCGGCGATCTGCATGTCTCTGATTTCTGTTCCCACCACCAACAGATTGTGCGAGTCGTGCGCCACTGTAGAAGCGACGGCTCCCCTACGGATGAGGTTTCTTACAAACCCGAAGCCTCTCCCTCCGTTCTTCCCGTGCCTTTCGAAGATGAAAGCAAGTGCCACTCTCCCAAGGGAGGGACTGCCATTCCTGACGTTCAATACTGCTTTGCCCAGCTTTGTAATGATCAGCTTGGCGAACATTTCTCCTTCGTCCCCGCGGTTCCCAAAGTCGCCGAAGTCTACGGTGTTAACTTCGACCGATCCGTCAATGACCGGAGGGTGAACCTCGAAGTCCTTCAATCTTAGACGCCTCAGCTTCATTGTGTCCCTCGAGGAACTGTCAAACTCTTTCTCATGGATGTCAATCAACATCTTACCATTCTTTGCCACTGGCACCCCATTAGCTACGACAAGCTGGACATTGAATTTCTCAATATCGTCGAGCAGCACCACGTCTGCCACGCGGCCGGGTGATATGGCGCCCAGCTCGTACCTCCTCATGTGCAATGCGGGCCTTAGCGTCACGCTCCTCACCGCTTCTATAGGGCTCATACCAGCTTCGATGAAGGCCCTGCAGACATAGTCGAGATGCCCCAACCTCACAAGATTGTCAGGTAGCACGTCATCTGTGCAAAAGACTAGGTTGTAGGGATGAGGGATGCGACCCAGAGCTCGGGTAAATTTCTTCGTATCAAGCACATACGGTCCCCTCAACTTGGCATACATCCCAAGCCTCAGTTTCTCCAGCATAGTTGACACGGTAAAATTCTCGTGGTCTGCCTCTGCTCCCGACGCGACATACGCATTGAGTTCCAGTCCTGTAAGCAGTGGCGCGTGGCCGTCTATCACGACCCCATGATCAGCTCCAATCTGGAGAATACTCATCATCTTTTCGTCTTCCTTGAGAACTGCTGGGTAATTCATGACTTCGCCTAGTCCCCAGACCCCTTCCCAGCCCAGCATTTCTTCGATGTCTTTAGGCGTAAGTTCAGCTCCTGCCGTTACCGCCAAGGACTCGGGCACGCAAGTCGGCACGTAGTAGTAGAGCTTCAACGGGAGACCACGGCTGTCATCAATCATTGCCTTCACGCCTCTTTTCCCCATGACATTCGCAATCTCGTGCGGGTCAGCAAAGGCGGCGGTCAGCCCGTGTGGTAGCGTTGCGGCAGCAAACTTCGAAGGGGTTACCATGCTGCTCTCGATGTGCAGATGGGAGTCAATGAGTCCAGGAATGGCGACCCTTCCTCTACCTTCTATTGATCGGGCTGCCGACGGACACGCCGACGTTTTTCCCACGTATACGATTCTGTCTTTGTAGACACCGATTGATGCTTCCCGCGACTCGCCTGTGAAGACGTTGAGCAAGATCGTGTTACGAATCGCGAGCGTCAGTTCTCTTTTCCCCAAGGCAGCTGAAACGTAGTCGATGAGAGCCGACATTATGATATTTTGAAGTGACATCCTAATAAGAATTAGGACAATTCTAAGCATTTGCGTAATGCGTTAACCGAGCTAGTGATCGTCATGGGTGTTACAGCCCCTTCAAGAGCGATTCAGATAGTGGTGCTTTTCAGCGCTATGGCCATGAGAGGACTCGCGTGACGCTCCTCTTACCGTGGTCAGACACTCAGCCTGAACAGCGTGGGCCAGGTTTCATCCGATATTCAACAAAACCGCATTTGCTTCGTTTGCCGCTCTTTCCGATCATCTGGCACGTAAGCCTGCGTGCGACAGGTAGACCCAAACATATCCAGACAGTGAGACGAATTCAAGCGACACGTGAACGCGTGGACCGCTCTTTACCTAAAATATCCCCTAGTTGTCACTCCGAATTACAAAGACGATGACTGAAGAAACAAGTCAGACGCCGGGGGGCGAAATATTCGCCCTGTACGGGTTCAAGCTGAAAACTCTCGATGACTGGGTGGTGGAGCTGAATCCGAAGGGGTCCCGTGCCAAAGGGGATGTTGTCTTCCATACCCCAAAAGGTAACAAGGTCTACGTTTCTTGGGGCCCATTGCTGGAAGCCACTAAGCGGTTCAAGAGTATCGAGGAACACCGAGACTGGGGAATGAAGGCGCTAAAGAAGTCCCGGGAGGTGCAGTCAGTCGCTGTCACAAAGGAGGGAGAAGCTGTTATATGCGGCCACAGAGCACTCGTCACCCGAGTTACAGCATCCGTAGTCAGCGGGTTTATGATGCGCAAGCAGGCTGACAGGAGCATCAGCTCAGTGTATTTCTACTGCCCGGACAGATCGAAGTACTTCATAATCTATACTCTCCTCGACTTCCCCGACGAGTACGGGGGCTTCACGAAGACGTTCGATTTAACTGTTCGGTCCTTCACCTGCCACGGGACTAACCCCCGTCAGGCTGTTGCGTCAGAGTAAGTCCTCGAACCTGCTGCTTGTGCAGTTCAAGTACTACAAGCTCTTCCCAGCATTCTGATAGTCCCGTGGATTAGCGTACGCAATCAGCCTCCTCTGAACTGAGGGTAGCAGCTCCAACTCGGGAAGCTCCTTCATCGTTATCCTCCCGGCCCTCGCCCATGAACGGCGAAGTCTCTCGGGGCAGTGCCCATTGCACCATTCTTTTTTGAGGAGAGCGAGGTTGACCTGCTCCATCCGGACAGAAATGGCGCCTGGATCAGTATCCGATTTCCGAGCTAGGCCGGAGGTGGCGCATCGATTTCACACGGCCGCAGCGTTTGCATTTGTAGAGCCCCCGCCCTCTTGGGTTGTAGTTCCTCGTGTCCCCTACGGCCTCGTGCTCCGTCCTCATCATGCACTTCTCACACCAGCGATATTCGGCCAAATTAGCGAACCCAAAGAGGGGAAGCCAGCTCCGCCAAAAGCATTTATCGACAGTTATGAATTTTGGGTTGTGTTCGACCTTGTCATTGCGGGAGTCTTGCTGGTCTTCGTGGGGCTCGCAATCGCAATCGTTTCCCTTATTGGAAACTCCGGGCATGCGGAAGTCAAGGGCGCAGGCGTGATTCTGATCGGTCCTGTTCCAATAGTCATCGGATCAGATGCGAAGTGGGCAAGCGTGGCTATAGCATTGACGATCGTGCTCGTCGTTCTGGCATTCGGACTGCACCTGGTGTAACATTTGCAAAGACTTCTCGCCCTCGGACTTGCGATTACCCTTGTAGGTTTCGCGCTAGTGTTTGTCGGATCGGCATCGGGAGGGTCTAACTCGTCCGTTGGCGGCGTGGTCTTCATAGGGCCCGTCCCGATAGCCTTCGGATCGGGACCTAGTGGGGAATGGCTCGCTCTAATCTCCGTGGTAATTGGGGCGATCATTATAGTCCTCGTGATTGTATGGGGATGGCGGCTTTTTGTGCCAAAAAGGAACAAGCCTGAAGGAACGATTTAAATACAAAGAAGCGACGAACGAAAAAGAATGCAGAAAGCGCAGCCCATAGTCAACTTCTCACCTCTCGCAAGGCAGCGGCTCGGTGAGGTGCTTGAGAAGGAGAAAGCTTCCGACTCGTATCTGAGGATTGAGGTGTACCAAGGAGGAGGTTGTGCCTGTAGCGGCGGTTACAGGTATGCCCTCAGTTTGGATGAGAGGCTTGCAGATTCCGACGTCGTCGAAGAGGTCGGTGGCCTGAAGATAGTGGTCGGAAGGTCAGATGCGGATCTGATCAGAGGGTCCAGAATCGACTACGTCGAAAGTCTCCAGCGGACGGGGTTCAAGATAGAAAACCCCAACGTACACGCGGAAGCGTGCGGTTGCGGTGGCCACTGACCGAAAACACAACACACCCACATAGCCATCGTAGGAACGGACCGTAATCTCAGACGTAACGTCAACCGCCCGCATGCTCACCTCTCAATGCAGGCACATCTGGCCAAATTGAAAGAGATTCGAACGAGTCCAATTCCTGAAAAAGCCCACGAGGAGGTGGCTGTGGACTGCTGCCGATGACCGCCTTGCTAAGGCTTAAGAGCTGTTTGAATTGGCTACTAATTCATGAAGTATGTTGAAGGCTCTAAGAGAGTATTCCTTAGCACTGGAACGCGCTTCCCGAGGGAGATGATTTGGGCCGTGGGAGCGATCAAATACTCTGCGGCGAAATCGAATGTCGCACTGGGCCTGCTGGACAAGGAGGTGGGGAAGACGATTCAGGTCAAAGCGGAGGAGTTGATGAAAGGACTGCACGACGACATGGTGACAGTGGATGTCTACCAGACAGGCTCTGGAACAGGTCTCAACATGAATGCGAACGAACTTCTAGCAGAACTCGCGACAGCGGAGATGGGAAAAAGCGTACACCCTAACGATCATGTGAACATGAGCCAGTCGTCAAACGACGTCGGGCCCACTGCGGTCAGGGTCGCTGCGGCATATGCCGCAAGTCGCGACCTGCTGCCTGCCTTGAAGATGCTGGCAGAGAGTCTAAACTCTCTCTCGAGGAAGACGGCGGATGTCTACAAGGCTGGTAGGACTCACTTGCGAGACGCTCTCCCCGTGACCATGGGGCAAGAGTTCGGCGCTTTTGCTGACACGTTCGAAAGGGACGCAGATCTTGTCGAGAAGACAATTCAGTACCTCATGGATCTTCCCATTGGGGGGACTGCCGTAGGCACAGGTCTGAATGCTGACCCCAAGTTCGGCGACATGGTCGCCAAGGAGATTGCCGGACTGAGCGGGTTGGGGTTCGAGAGTGCCTCGGACAAGTTCATGCCAACGAGGCTACTCACAGACGTTTCCTCCCTGAGCGGAGCCCTAAGGACGGTCAGCCTTGACCTGTACAGACTGTGCCAAGACCTTAGACTCATGTTCTCCGGCCCGCTTACCGGGCTAGGTGAGATCGACATTCCAACACAGGAGGAGGTCGCCGGAAGCAGTATAATGCCCGGCAAGACGAACCCAGTTACCCTAGAGAGTGCTATTCTTGCGTGCGCCGAGGTGGTAGGGCTCGATGGGGCGAATTCCTTCGCGGCTATGCTGGGGGAGTTCGAGCTTGCCATGGGAGTTCCTCTTATGGGATACAACCTCGCCCTCCAGTCTAAGCTGTTGGCCGAGGCCCTTAGGAAAGTTGCCTCGCTGGTGATCGATGGTATCGTCCCGAATCCGGAAAGGGCAGCCAGGTACGCGGAAGCAAGCCCGGCCCTTATCACCGTAATCTCTCCGAAGATAGGCTATGACAAGGCCGCGGTCCTTGGAAAAGAACTCGCAAAGGGGGTCCCCATCCGGACGGCACTAAAGCAGCTCGGCTATCGAGATTCCGAAATTGAGGCGATACTCAGCATGAAGGACTTGGTGAAGCCGGGAATTCCAGCAAAGAAGATCTGAAGACATTCGCTTCAAAACGAGTAGCATGCCAGGGCCGGCTAACGCCTGGCCCTCACCCCTATCTTGTCCATCAACTTGCCTAGGTCCGAGTCGTTGTCGGAGCCCACTCTGAGGTATCGGAGAATCTCGGTTTCGTCGAGACCAACCTTCCTCGCTTCTGCGACAGTAAACCTATAGGCCTCGAGTTCGGTTGGGCGCTCTACGTATTCGAATGCCTGATCGTAAAGGTCCCGACCTTCCAGGAATTGGCAGACGTGAACCAAGACATGAATCATATCCAGGTAAAGAAAATCGGGCTTCGCACCGTTGATGTGCTTGGTTCCGATGCAGATCGTCCCGGTGTCTCTATCGAACCAGGGGCCTGAGTCGTTGGGCTCGAGTCTGAGCTTCAGATGTCGCATTATCCTGCCAAGTTCGGACTTCGAGCCGAAGGCTTTCAGGAGGGACGAAGAGAATTCTAAGCCTCCAAAGACGTCAGTCAGTCTGTAGTCGCCGATTTCTGTGGACTTTCTGACACGGAATCCTCTGACGCGCAACCTGTCCGATTCGGGGCGCTGGCCAACAAAAGACCGAAGCTCAAAAATCGTTTACTGGATGGTGCCGCGTGCTTCCCCGACGGTGATAACCGATCAAACTGCCGCGCTGGAATTCCATTGGCCCATTCGCGGTTGATGGGACACAGGAGAACCGGTTTATGTCGCACCGTTACGCTACTCGTGGAGGGGTCTGCTTGATAGTCTCGATTAGTGGGGTCAGGGGGGTCCTGAATGCTGACATGAACCTGATCGAAATAGCCAGGTTTGCGCGCAACTTTTCAGATAATTCAGGGTCGAAAGAAATCCTGATGGCGAGGGACACGCGGCGTACAGGTCCGACGATAAGCAGGGCAGTGGCTGCCGCAGCGATGTCCAGAGGGCACAAGGTCTTGGACTGCGGCGTCATCTCTACTCCAGCGCTGTTTCGAGAGAGTCGCGTCAGTGGAAGACCCGCGGTAATGGTGACTGCGTCCCACAATGAACCAGAGTTCAATGGCTTGAAGTTCATCAAGGGCGGAAGAGGAATCACGAAAGAGACGTTCGACGCTATGACAGGCCCGGCTTCTGGCGGGCCCATGGAGTTTGGCCCTGGGATTAGCGGGCATGCGCCAAGGTCATCATACGTGGAAGACCTCGTCAGGAGATTTGGAGATAGGAGCCTCGTAGGGGTGCGGGTGGCGATGGACCTTGGGGGAGGAGCCGCGATAACGCACGCGACTAGTCTCTTCGGGAAGCTGGGATGCGAAGTGGAAACGATTAACGACGTCCCGAGCGTATTCAGTAGGAAGATA
>CAZHNH010000095.1:0-28636 GCA_964533695.1 uncultured Nitrosopumilales archaeon
ATCAGCCCGACTGCCACCGCGGTGAGAACTAGGAGCACTGCGGCGACGGGGAAGGCAATGAAGAGTACCAATCCTCCCACGAGGAAGGCCAGGACCAACCAGAAGTGCTCAGCGAAGAGATCGCCTAGTGTCATGTACTTCCCTCAACCGCGTGAGCCCATCAGCAGGCCAAAGCATGTTAGGTTCAGCCCGCTAGACAAAGAGATGAAACTTAACACATCAGGAGCTCTGACAATTAACCCTCGTCTTCGAGATCTCCCCATCGTCGTTCTTGTGAAGACCAGCTTATCAACCGCAAATACCACACCAAGGTGAGCCATGAACTTCTTCTGGCTCTTCGCCCTGCTGGCTCCTATCTGTTTCTCTGCCTCGAATTTAGTTGACAACCATGTCCTGCACAAGCGGCTCAACGACCCAGTATCCTACGACGTTCTCACCATCTGGCCTACGGCGCCCATAGCAATAGTAATTCTCCTTGCAAAGAGAGTCTCTTTTGCTTTTGATGCCTGGTTCGTGGGAGGCGCGGTTGGATTCACTTTCGCCTTCTTAGTCATCCTGTACTGCTTTGCTATGATGAGAGAGCAAGGAACTAGCGTAGTTTCAGTGATTTACACGAGTCCGCTCTTCGTGGCAATCCTAGCCGTGCTGTTTCTCGGTGAGAGGCTTTCGGCTATAAACTACGCAGGAGTTCTCTCACTTGTGGCCAGCGCGTTTCTGGTTCTCTACAAGAGAGTCGGCACGAAGAACCTCGCACTGGTGTTGATGCTGGTCTATGCGTTGATGTCTGCCGTCGCCAGGGTAGTGACGAAATCCGCATTGGAAGACGTAGACATCTGGTCATACTTCTTCTGGTTCCTCGTTGGAGGGGTTGCCGGCTCACTGGTCCTTGCAGCATTACGATGGCCGAACCTAGAGAAGGCGATCCGGAGGCTTGACACGGCAACCTGTCTGCTAATTTGTGCGACCACGGCGTTCTCAACGGTGGGACTCATCCTGCTATACTCTGCCTTCTCGCTAGGGTCTGTGACGATAGCTTCAGGTCTGACAGCCATTTCGCCGACAGTTCTCTTCCTTTACTCAGGAGCACTCGTCCGTCTTCATCCGGGTGCAATTCCTCCTGAGAGAATTACGGGCAGAGGGGCAACTGCTCGGAAGATGGGGGCCGTTTTGCTGATCATCCTAGGCGCATTGGCCTTGACCGGGGCGTGAGGGCAACAAGTGGTCAAGGTCACACTCTAGCTTCAACTTGAATCTCTGCGGTGAATTGAGTCTCATGGCAAGAGGTGCGTCGCTCGTCAGACGACGAACGCCAAATTTCAGCCAGCCCACATGGGCGACGCCTATGGAACGCCCGATCGAACAGCATCTCGTTCAACGCCTTCCGCAGTCGGCATGCGGTCCAGCTTCTTCAGAGACCGCGATAATGCCGCAATGATTGCGCATGCGAACATTACTATGCCGGAGAAAAGTATCGCGTGGGCGATGCCAACGTAGCTTACCATGACCGCCCCGAAGCCGATGCTGATTGGGGCAGAAATGTAGTCTATGAACCTGCGGAACCCAAGGGCTCTCCCGAGCATTTCGCTGGGAACTGTCTCCTGATAATAGGTCGTCCCCACAATGTCGAAGAATGGGATGGCGACGCCGAAGACAAATATTGGGATCAAGGCCTCTGGCAATGTATGGGCGAATGATGCGAGGAAGATGCCGGACGCCGCGAAGAACAGTGAAACTACAACCGCAAGTCTCCGTTCCTTCACCCTCCCCCTTCGACTCAGGTAGAGTACAGACATGAGCGTCCCAAGAGAACTGGCAGTTCCGAATAGGCCGTATCCCAAGCTTCCGGCTCCGAGGAACGTAGCGAAAACCAGGGTGTAAACGTACCAGAAAGCTCCAGACCCAAAGTTAAACCCTGAAGTGAGCACTGAAATCATAATGAGTTCCGTCCTGCTCTTGAAGTATCTGAAACCCTCCCGGAATTGTGTCGCCCAAGACTGGCGCTTGGCCGTAAAGACGGCTCTCGGCAACTTGATTAGCAGCACAGCGAAGACCAAGACTGCGAAGCTAATGCTGTCGAGAAGAAAGGGAACTGAGGTCCCGAAGGCGGCTATTGTCAGGCCGGCGAGCGCAGGCCCGACAATGCTATTCGATTGGAAGAACGAGTTGAACAGCGAGTTTGCCCTCAGTAGCTCTGCCTCTTCCACAATCGTCGGGACGAGGGCGTCACTGGAGATATCAAATAGACCTCCGAGACCGCCGACACTTGCAGCTACCGAGTAGACCAAGAAGAGAGGGGTCATGCGCGTGAACACCGCGACAGTCATAATTGCGAAAATCGCAGCACGCGTCGTCTCAGTGCCGATCATGATCAGTCTCCTGTTCCACCGGTCGACGTAGACGCCGCACGTGAGTCTAATAGCAGCCCTCGGAATCATGAAGACTATCCAAGTGATGGCGAGACTGTAAGCCGAGTGAGTTATCAGGTAGACTAGCCAAGACAGACTGAGGTTACCGAAATAATCGCCAAAATCCGAGATGCCTCTGCCGGTCAGGAGCAGCGTGTAGTTTCGGTTCCTGAGGACAGACCATCTCGACGGCTCTTTCTTTGCCATCTACCTAGGGCTAGGTTCGCGAAGTCGATGAATTATGCATTGGCCATCTCTGACCTCGTCGTCCGGAAGCCTACATCCTAGCAAGTCACGGTGAGCCTTCTCCGGTTTGCGGCGGGCTATTGAATCTAGACCGGGCTGCGGACCTAAGGCTTATCGAAATCCTCCCGACGGATAGTAGGTTGAGATACAAGATTACAATGGCAACCACTGGAAGAAAGAAGTAAGTTGCGTAAAAGACCCACGACGCAGATAGAATCGCCGAGGCCGTGGGGGAAATCAGACTCAATACACCAGCCACCGAGAGACAACAGGACGCCCCGAAGAATATCCCTGCCGCGGGTAGCACCACGAAGACTTTTGCCCTTCCGGCCGCAGAACGGATCCTATTGAGCTCTTTCGTCCGGCTAACGTTGGCCAAAACGAGGACTGCGATCACAAACGCGACAGAAATGCTGTAGAAGCTCAGCACGACTGAAAAGATGGGTGGCACGGTGGCAACTATCGAAGGATTGAAGGCCACGTCGAAAAACGCGCTCGTAATGGACGGTGGCAAGAAGACGTTGGTGGAGACAAAGAAGCCTGGAGTTACGCCAAGCGTGCCGGCCCCGAACACTGATGCGAGGATGCTCTCGAACAGGAAACCGTATAGTATCAGATGAATCGCCACATAGAGTATGAAGACTAGCGTTCCCGGAGGCGTGAACAAGTATTCCAAGAACGCCTGAAAAGCCCTGCGGAAAGGGACGGCAAAAAGGAGGAAAACTATGCCGCACCAGAAGATGCCTGAACCGAAGAGCTCGTCGACATTGAGCGAAACGACGCCGAGGATGTAGCCAACGTATGCTAAGATCAGGCCGACTGTTGCGCAAGTGACGGCGGCGGCTACTGGGACTGCCAACCTTTTCCACAGAGATCTCTGCGCCTCGTTCACGGGGCCAAAGTCGCCTTTCCTGTCGATAAGCATTTGCCGTCAAGCAATCATGACTGGACGTGAAAGGAGCGACTGTCTTCCTCCGGAACTGAGTAATGATTGCAGTAAGGAAGTTGGCGTATCTCCAAGAAGGCTAGCTGCTCTTCCTTGCCAGATGAATCTGGTAATCTCTCTCTGCCTTGGCCCGTGACAGAATATGGTTCTTGATGTCGGGCTCGACCAAGGAAGCAAGTCTCCGTTGCGGAGTCCCGTACCCTCCGCCGCCTGCAGTCCTGACCTCCAGCTCGTCCCCGGCTTCAAGCACATGTGTGGATTTTGATGGAACGGTGAATGATTTCCGCCTTTTGGTCAGGAGGACCTTTGTTCCCGCACCCTCTCCCCCGCCTAATAACCCCCATGGCGAGTGCCTCTCCCGATCAGCCAAGACCGTAAACGTGGTCCCCGCGGCGAGGGCCTTGTAACATCGTACCAGTCCGGACCCGCCTCGGTGCTCGCCGGGGCCAGCACTGTCCGACCTGAATTCGTATCTGGTCATCCTGATCGGGAAGGAACGCTCTATCTCTTCGACTGGAGTGTTCAGGGTGTTGGTCATGTTGCACTGGATCCCATCGATGCCGTCCATGTCAGCACGGCCTCCTGTACCGACACCGATAGTCTCGTAAAATGCCCAGGTACGCCCATGAAACATCCCTCCGATCATGACGTTGTTCATTGACCCGCCAGCCGCTGCGGGGACCAAATCAGGAGCCGCCTTGGCAAGTGCCCTGAAGAGGACATCTGCGTTCCGCTGGCTGGTTTCCACATTTCCGCCGCCGACAGGGGATGGGCTGGTCGGATTGACCAGGCATCCCTCTGGCGCTTTGACACTGAAACTTGAGAAGGCACCATGGTTGGCCGGCACATCATCACCGAGCAGGCACCTCATAACGAAGTGAACTCCAGAAAGTGTCACTCCGAAGACGGCGTTTAGAGGATAGTCGACTTCTGCGTGTGTTCCAGCGTAGTCGACAAGTATGCCACGGCTAGAGACAGTCACTTTAGCTCGTATCTCTAGATCCGTTCCGTCTGGGCCTTCGACAAAATCAGATGCGGAATAGGCGCCCGGGGGCAGCCGAGAAAACCTCTTGGTAATCAGAGCCCCCGAGTGCCTGAAAGACTCAACCGCAGCGAGTTCGAAGGCCTTGATGCCGTACTTCCCAATCAAGCCTTTTACGCGCCGGATGCCGGTGAAATTTGCGGCCACCTGGGCCCTGATGTCCCCCCTCCTTTCCTGCGGAGTCCTAGACGCGGCAGAGAGCATTTCGACGGTTTCGTTGAGGATTTCGCCTCTTCTCACCAAATAGGTGGGCTCAAGGACAAATCCTTCCTCAAAGAGTGTGGCGGCATCCTTGGATATGCTTCCTGGGACCCTCCCACCAACGTCGGAGTGGTGCGCCTTGTTCACTACGAACGCTACGTGCTTGCCATCGAGACAAATAGGAGCAAGTACTGTGACGTCATTGAGATGCGTGCCCGTGATGTAGGGGTTGTTGGAAGCGAGCATCGTGCCTTCCTCGAGATCCAAGCCATCGCGTCTGCATTCCTGGAGGAGGTTACCGAGCCCCCAAGGGAGCGATCCCAGGTGGACAGGGATGTGCTCCGCCTGCGCCAGTAGTCTGCCTTCTCCATCGAATACTGCGGCCGAGTGGTCCATTCGCTCTTTGATGTTTGGAGAATAGGCGGCATCGCGCAGGGCGAGCCCCATCTCCTCGCTCGCGTAAAGGAGAGAGTTGCTGATCAATTGCAGAGTTACGCGATCGAAGTCGCTCACCTGTCCAGCAGCACCCCGTACTCCACTGTCCGCCAAGACCAAGATGGGTTCACAACGAGGGTAGAGTCGTACTCCTCAATTATGCAGGGGCCTCTGCCGGAAGAGCCAATCGGAATTTCTTCTCTTCTGAAAACGTTCAGGCTGTGCTCTTTCCCACCGACCCAGGCGTCCCTCCTTGTTTTGGCCAGGAAGGTGCGGGTCCGGTCCTGCCTCGGCCAAGGGGGTTTCACGCCAGTTACGCGTGCGCGGACTCCAATGTTGACGACCTCCACTGGGTCAGGTGAACTATATCCGTAAAGCGATTTGTGGCGTTCCTCGAATCTGCTCCGCACTGATTTGTCCGACTCGAACGGAAGAACCAATTCGTGGGACTGCCCCAGATATCTCGCTTCAAGAAAGGGCTCCGACCTGAACCTCCTAAGGCCCTCGGACTCCATCTCACGCCTTACCTCCTCTTCGAGTTTCCTGAACCGGCGCTTCAAGTCCCTTGGGGTGTCCATCACGGGTGCAGTAAACAACCTGGTGATGTCCCCTACTATCAAGCCATAGGCGGAGAAGAGACCGGCGTGGGCAGGTACCACAATGTTCCTAATCCCCATCTCGTCGGCCAGGTCGCATGCATGGATGGGCCCTGCGCCGCCGAACGCCAACATAGTGAATTCCCTTGGGTCCCTCCCGCGCTCGACGCTGACAATCGAGATCGCCTTCGCCATGCTGTCGTTGACTAATCTGAGCACGCCCTTTGCAGCCTCGGTTGCTGAACTCTGTTCTCCCGAAAGCTTTGCCAGTGATTTGATTGCGAGAACGCTGTCAATCGACATTTCGCCCCCGAGGAGGTGTTTTGGGTTGAGCCTCCCGGTTACTACGTTCGCGTCAGTCACCGTTGGTTCTATCCCGCCTCGACCGTAACAGGCAGGTCCTGGGTCAGAACCCGCGCTCTTCGGTCCCACTTGTAGTTGGCCTGCTTCATCAACCCTAGCGATGGTTCCTCCTCCTGCGCTTACCTCGGCTACGTCGATGAACGATCCTCGTACGACGTACCCGCTTCCACGAATCGACCTTCCACTGTGCGTTCTTCCCGCTGCTTCGAATTCGCGCGTCACGTCAGGCTCGCCTTTCATTACTATGCACGCCTTTGCGGTCGTGCCTCCCATGTCGAAGGACAGTACTTTGCCCAGTCCGAGCCTGTGAGCGAGCTTGCTGGATGCGACTACTCCCGCTGCCGGTCCTGATTCTATAGTCATCACTGGGCGAGACGCTGCGGAAGCGACTGTGCTCATTCCGCCGTCCGAGTTCATAACGTAGAGAGGCGCCGTCAATCCAATCCTTCGTAGTGCGCTTTGGAGGCTTGTCAGGTACTTCTCGGTCATGGGTGCAAGTACTGCATTCACAACGGTGGAGCTGGTCCTCTCGAACTCTCTGTACTCCTTATCAACTTCGCTGGAGATGCTGATGTGGCCATTGAACCCCTCGTGCCGGAGGGCGTCTTTCACCGCGCGCTCGTGCGCAGGGTCAAGGTACGAGTTCAGGAAACATACTGCGACCGATTCGAAACCGCCCGCGACTATCCGTCTTGATACAGAGGCGGCGTCATCCTCAGAAAGGGGCTCGATGACAGACTCGTCGGCTCCGAGCCTGCACTTTACAGTGAACCTGTCCTTGCCCTCGATGAGAGGAGGGGGTCGCCTAGTCCTAAGATCGTAGAGTTCAGGGCGCCGCTGCCTCCCTATTTCGAGGACATCTCGGAAACCATCGTTAGTCACCAGGGCGGCTCGCGCCAAGCCCGAGCGGGTAAGGAGAGCGTTGGTAGCCATCGTAGTTGCATGTGCGAAGAGCAAGACTGCTTCGGGCGGAACCCCTAGCTTATCCAGAGACTCAGGTATCGCGCGGTGAATGGCTTGTGTGGTTGGGAACTTCATGACGTCGAGTTTGCCTGTGTCCGCATGGAATGCCATAACATCGGTGAATGTCCCACCAACGTCCACGCCAACGTAGACGCTCCCTTTGGTTGGTCCAGCTTCGGGTGACGCGCGACCAATCTTCGAAGATTGGCCGTGGGGAGAGTCACGTCTCAACACCAACCTTGAGGTATGTAACCTTAGTTAACGATTGTCCGTTTATACTGGCCGCATGGGGCGAAATCGGGGAAGAGGGTGTTTGAGGAGTACAATGGAATTCCTTGGGAAGCGAGACTGCTCGTCTACCTTAGCTTCTGTCCAGGACTGGCTATAGGTTTCATTTATACCGACCTGTCTTACTTCCTCCCCGAGGTCCAAGGGCTCCCCATCTTCTGGACAGGCGCGACCATCACTGTCATGGGTGTGACAGTGGCTGCAATGGCCATCCCACTCGGAATTCTCGCCGACAGGTATGGAAGAAGGAGGATGCTGATCCTAGGAAATCTCTGTGCAGGGACGAGTCTCCTCGGTTTCGCGCTAACTAAGAGCGTGTCTCTGATTTTGGTGGTAGCGGTAATCGAGGGCCTGGGCGAAGCATCTTTCGCCGTGTCGGTCAACGCACTGATCGCGGACAAGGCGGGGGACGAGAAGCGGACCGCAGCATTCTCGCTAGGGGCACTATTGAGCTGGATTTCGGGCGCAATCGGCTCATTCGCAATCTCATCTGTGGACCTCATCCAGAGGCTAGGACTGAGTGTCGCACAGGCGCATATCGTTCTGTTCATCGCGGTTGCCCTCATCAGTCTCGGCGTCACGCCCCTGGTCCTGAAGGTGCACGAGACTCGGACGCCCAGCACTGGTCGCAGGGCTCCGATCCTGCCACGCAAGTCTGCTGGGGTGATCAAGAGATACGCGTTGTACAGCTTGGCAATCGCCTTGGGTGCGGGCCTATTTGTTCCACTGATGACCTACTGGTTCCGGGCGGCCTACGGCGTGCCAGACACGGTAAGCGGGCCTGTGCTCGGCGTCTCGGGGATACTTACAGCCGTGGCCGTGGTGATGGCGCCACGTCTTGCCAAGAGGCTGGGGCATGTTAGAGCCATCGTAGCCACCCAAGCTTTGTCCACTGTGTTCATGGTTGCTGTCCCTTCATGTCCAAACTTTCCAATCGCGGGGTCGGTGTACACGGTTAGGGTCCTCCTGATGAACCTCTCCAATCCCCTAGGGCAGTCACTGCTTATGGGGCTAGTGTCGCCAGATGAGAGAGGAGCAGCATCCGGAGTTACGGCAGGACTATGGAGGCTTCCGAACTCCCTAAGCACTTCGATAGGTGACTCGTTGATTGGGGGCCACCTTCTAGCCCTGCCTTTCTACATCGCCACGGTGCTCTATGTGTTCTCAATATCGGCGTTTTGGCTGATGTTCAAGAACGCCCAACTCCCTGAAGAGGTTACTCAGCTTTCTGACGGTCCGGCCCAGTCGTCGAGCCGGGAAGCCTCTGATGAGGTCCGCTGAAGATCTGACACTCGCACGCCGACAAGCCTGAAGGCGCGCTCGGTACCTTCGAATTCGTCCAGTAACAATGCGACCGCCTCCCCCAGCGCTTCCTTACTGTCCGTGTGGCTGGGTAAGGTTCTCTCCCTTGTGTGCGTCTCGAAGCCAGCGAACCTGATCTTGATTCCTGCAACGCGAAATGCGAGCCCGGCGGCCCTCACCCTCCGCGCAACTTCCGAAGTGGCGTCGGCCGCCTCCCTCCTGACAATGGCGAAGTCGATGATGTCGTCCTTGAAGGTTCTCTCGACGCTCAACGACTTTGGCATATCTTGTTGTTTCACCTCGATAGTCTCCTCGCCGTGAACCACCCCCCATAGCCAGACTCCGTTCTTGCCGAACCAAGCGAGAAGTTTCCCCCCTTCGACCGTCTGGAGGTCCCCAATGGTCAGAACCCCCTTCTCTTTCAGGAACTCCCGTGTCTTTGGTCCTACACCAGGCACCACTCCCACGGGTAGGGGAGCAAGGAATCCTTCAACCCCATTGAAGGGGACAAGAGTGAGACCGTCAGGCTTGTTCCTGTCAGAGGCTATCTTTGCCGCAGACTTGTTTGGTGCGATTCCGACTGAGCAGGTTAGGCCGTTGCGATCTTTGACGGCCTGTTTGACCTCCATCGCAACAAGCTTCGCTGACCTCTCGTCATGCGCCCTGCTCGAAACGTCAAGGAACGCCTCGTCGATGCTCGATTGCTCGAACCTATCCGCAAATGTTTTGAGAGTCTCCATGACCTCTTCCGACGTGCGCTCGTAGAGGCCCCAACTTGGCCGCAGATAGATCGCGGCGGGGCATAACCTGTATGCTTGGGAAATAGGCATGCCTGACCTGAGACCGAAGGCTCGTGCCTCGTAGGAACACGCGACCACGACACCCCTCCCTTTTCCCTCCTCAGGGTCGGCACCAACAACCACAGGTAGACCTTTGAGCTTCGGCTGCTCCCTGACTTCGGCCGAGACGTAGAAGGCATCCAAGTCGACGTGTAGGATTGTTCTGAGGTCTTTCTTCTGCATCTGCTAGTTATGCCCCAAAGAGGGTCTTCTGTTCGCTCCCTTGAGACTTCCAGTCTCGCTCCATCAGGCCGAGCAGCCTTCGGAACTCGTTGCTGGACTCAGGGCTGAACCCTGCGAAGTGGTTGTTGAAGAAGATGTATCCTGATTCGAATTTCCCGGAGGTCTCCCTTACCGCAGAAGCCCAACGCTTCATGGCTTCAGACCTGTCCTTCTGCACGCCTGAGAACTCCGTGAGTTCCCTATCTCCAACCAAGCGCACGTAGATGAAATCTGCGGTGACCTCTGCCGGTGTCTCGACGTATTGGTTAAGCGACCAGACCATAGCTATGTTGCTCTTCCTAAGTAAAGCATAAACCTCCGGAGTGAACCATGATTTGTGCCTAAACTCGACGGCATGCCTAAACTCTGGGCTTAGTTTCGCTATGAAGTCCTTCATAATATCCATGTGAGACGCCAGTTTCACTGACGGCGGTAGTTGGATTGCGATGGGCCCGAGTTTGTCCTTCAATTTGTTTACCACGCTATAGAAGTACAGCAGTGTCGAATCGGAGTCCTTCAACTTGTTTTCGTGGGTGATTTTCTTCGGGAGCTTTGGTGAGAAGAGGAAGCTTGAAGGTGTGGCGTTCCTCCATTGATTGACCGCGAACGCATTAGGAATACGATAGAAGCTTGAGTCGATCTCTACACAGTCGAAAACCTTCGAATAGAACTTGAGGTAGTCCTTGGCAGGCAGCCCCTTGGGGTAGAACGGCCCGTCCCAGTCCTTGTATGACCAGCCGCTGCAACCGATTCTGAGCGCGCTAAGGTCCAATGGCTGGAAGACTGCCCATAGGTCGATAAACCTTCCCAATCCTTATATCGATGCCGGCGGGCGTTAATCCCGAAAGGCCTTGTCGCAGGGCAACCCAGACATCAGGCAGCAGGTTGAGGACAACAGGGGCGCCATGAAGAAGCTGGAACTCCTGATTCCCGGACTAAGAGGGTATCGGACGAAGGAGGACATCAGAGTGTCGGACGAGCTGTTGAGGAATCAGGTCGCAGACAAGCTGGACAAGGCAAGGGCGAACCTTGACCAGTTGAGAAAGCAGATAGCTGCTGCCAGTGACTACACGAATCTGACTCCTGTGGGGTCGCTCATGGCCCAAGTCCAGACTCTCAGCGGCGAAGTTAGACATGCCTCTCAAGGCTACGCTGGTTGGGTAGCGCCGATTCAGGTTAACGAGGACAAGCTGAACAAGCTCTACGAGTACGATTACTCGTTCGTGAGCGCAGTTTTTCAGTTGGAAACATCGACAAGCCCAGGAACCCTCGTCTATGACAGCACGTCGCCCTCTTCGATTCAGACGACCTTAGGTCAGCTTTCGAAGGCCATAGGCGACATTAGGCAGAAGTGGTCTATTAGGATGGAAACGATTGAGGGGATTGCCCTCACCTAGGGAGATGAGTCAATTTGTTTGGAAAGAAATCATCTGATGCAGTTCCTGCTACCGGTGGCAGCGTCTTCGGCTCGACGACCATTGCGTGGGACGACCAGTACAAGCAGGGAAGCGCCCTCTGGAAAGTGCCAAGGAACATCAGGCTTAACGACAATATCGTCGTGAGGGAAGACGAAATCGCGGTCTTCTATAGGGACGGGAAGGTCCTAACCTACTTCGACCAGCCTAACAGGTACGCGTTGACGGACTTCAACGCCCCCGTAGTAGGAAAGCTCTTGAAGTTCTTCCAAGGCGTCGTCCAAGAGGCCGAAGTTTTCTACGTCCCGAAGAGGTATATGGACGGTAAGTTCGGAAGTACTCAACCCTACCAGTTCACAGACCCTACTTTCGGTATAGTAAGTCTGAGAGTCTTCGGCGAGTACAGGTGGAAGATTTCCTCACCAGAGCTATTCATCAATCAGTTCGTAGGTACTTTCAACGCAGAGACCACCGATGACGTCGAAGGGAGGATCAAGGAACAGATGGTCATTCTCGTCTACGCCGCTCTCGGAAAGATGAAGGCACAGGGCCTCAAGGTAACAGACCTTGCAGCGAACCTCCCCAACATCGAACAGATGGTCCTAGCGCAGGGAGCGGACAACCTGGGGCAGTACGGAATGGAAATCAATAAGATTTCAGGACTCACAATCAGCCTTCCAGACGAGGTCCAGAAGGCGATTGACACAAGATCCGAGATGCAGGTGCTCGGCGTGAACTACATGCAATACCAGACTGGGAAGGCGATTGACGATGCCGCGAAGAACCCGTCAGGCGGGGCAGGCGTATTCGCCGGTCTGGGAGCGGGAATCGGGGCTGGCTCGGCCATAGGAGGTCAAATGGGTCAGGGAATGATGCAGGGGCAGATGAAGAGTTGCACCAATTGTGCAGCCATGATACCGTTGAATGCAAAATTCTGCCCTAGCTGCGGCGCTACACAAGTAGTTCAACAGGCTCAAGCTCCTTCTCCAGCCGGCGCCGCAAAGTTCTGCCCCAATTGCGGCAGCGCAATCGAGGGAGACTCGAAGTTCTGCCGAAACTGTGGCAAGCAGTTGTAGATCTGGCAGAGAAACTCGAGGTGCGACATCAGAGCACTCTGATGAGTAATCATCAGGGACCTAAGGTAGCCTGTATCTTGAGACCTGGCCTCAAGAAGGAACAAGGCGTTGTCAAACCAGAAATACGGGCGTGGTGCAAGATGCCGCCATGGCGTCGAGCAAAGAAGGCGTCCCAGTCACCATACCAGCAGATGTCTGGCAGAAGCTCATGGAAGTGAGGGCACAACTAGATTCACAATGCCCGGGCGCACCGACTCCGATCGGGGAGATGTTGAGAGAAGTGGTAGATCACTACGAGCGCTGCGACAAGGCAATGGAGGAGGCCGATGACTTCTGCAAGAGGGCCCAGGCTTGGAAGAAGGGCACCTAAATCCTGTTGACGGCGGGGCAACAAGTCGGCCGTTATCAGACACGCGATCCAGAATAGAATGCTGTTTGGAACAAGTAGCTGGTTGCAAGAGTGCGATAGGGTCTCCAGGGTTCGGCGATACTGAGCACTTCCGAGTGACTCGGTAGTCGGCGAAGACCATACACTTTCCGGATCACCTTTCGCAAGGAGAGGTCACCAGGCAAGACAACGTCGGGTCTTGCGAACGCAATGATCAAGAATCCTTGCGCGGTCCATGGTCCGATACCCCGGATTGAAGTGAGTCGTTTTTCCACCTCTTGGTCCGAAAGGGGTCTCAAGATCTTATCGCTCAAGCTGCCCTGACTGAACTGATACGCCACTTCTCGCAGGGTCGCCACCTTTCGTCGAGAAAACCCCGTCTTGAACAGCAACTCGGGCGCAGCGGCAAGGACCTCATCTGGTGTAGGCAGCCGTCCGCCGAACAACTCCTGTACGCGACGAAGGATACTTCGAGTTGACTGGACCGAAAGCTGCTGACCCGCAATCTGGAAAAGAATGGCCCCAAACGAGTCCATTGGAGGAAGCGCGGCCAACCATGCACGGGGATTGAATCTCGGGTGGGCATCAATCAGTTGGCGCAGCACAGGGTCTGACCTTCGTAGGTGCTCAATTGCCCGCCGCAGAGACAATGTGACTCGTTAGGCACCCTCTGGGATTACTATTAAGAAAAATGGGAGACGGTTACTGTGCCGGAGAGGCTGGAGGCATAGGCATAGGCTCCGGTCCCTTCCACATGATGCCCAGAATCGATCCCACGAGAGCGAGGATGAATCCGATGAAGAGTCCTCCAGCCCCAAAGAACGCCCCCACAATTGCGAACACGAGGACAAGCACGGCCCCTGTCCTTACCTTCGACTTGACATCACTGTTCATCAGAAGCGACCCTACAATCATTACGACCCCGCAAATCGAGCCAACTACACCGACAATTGCAAAGAGTGTTTGAATGCCAGAGATTCCGGTCAGGTCTTTTATTGAACCGACTTGGGGAGAGGCAACCACGATGATGATACCTACAATCAAGTAGACAATGCCTGCAACCAGGCACAACGCAAACGCTGTCGTAGGTCTTGGCACGTGATAGAAAACCAGATATTGATATTTAACCATGACACCCTTCATCACAACCGAGCAAGCCTTCCTATAACAGACTCCCAAGCTCCATGACGCATTACATGATGAGGATGGCCGAGCGATCAGGACGAGGGATTTGCATCCGCAACTAGCTTCCTCAGTTGCAGGTGCTCATGGAGAACATGCCACGAAGTCGCATGCGGGTGTAAGGCGTCAAACGACTCTTCGGAACTCAAAGCCGCACTTCACACAACGCCTCATCTCCGGAATGTCTGTGATTACCTGCACTGTTCTGCATCGCGGGCACTCTACGGTAGCATGCGCTGGTTTCACAGAACCAGCATGCTGTGTTCTTACTTTCTCGATGGCATCCGCATAGTTGCTCCGCTTGGGATTTGGGCTCATGCCCAGACACGCCTCGCACCGGCCATGACAAAAACTTGTCCTACTTGACTTCCTCTAGGGTAAAAGTGAACCTAGCCCCAGCGAACTCGCCTGTGCTGACTCTTTCCCAGGCTACCTTGTATGTTTTGGTTACGTTTGCCCCTACTATACTGATTCTTGTCGGGACTTCGGAGAAGAGCTTCTCCACCTTAGCAGGGTCCTTGGTGAAAATCAGACTTCGCCTTCGCTTCATCAGGTACTTCACTGCCACGTTTTGATGAGCATGCCCCTCGACGGGGATTTTCTCCGTACCGGTGTCGATTGTGAAGGCTCGCTTTGCCAAACGCGGTCAGCTAGGTGTCACAAGCGAACGTAAAATAGCTTCGCTGTCAATTAACTTCAAGAGTTTGCTCGAACGAATCTGTACAGTAGCTACGGGCGCTTTATGCCAGTGACGAGCAACCTGAACTGGAGTGTCTTTCCAGACATCGGGTGGCGGCCAGTTTTCCCATATGCCTTTTCAGGAGGAAGAGTGACTTCTTTGGATTCGTTGACTTTCATCCCGATTAGGGCCTCTTCAAAACCGCTGATTACTTGGTGCGCACCAAGTTGCACCTGGAGTGGTTTGTAGTCCCGGGCTGGGTTGAAGAGCCCCGTCTTTACTGCCTCCGCCTTCATGCTGGTATCGAAGACTTTCCCACCCGGGAACTTGCCGACGTAGTGGACAGAAACCGTGTCGCCCATCTGGGCTAGAATGTCGCTCAATGGTTGCAGCGCGATAATCTGGCCGGCTTTAAACGGTTTGTCTGGAGATTCTGCTCGATTAAGGTACACGCCTTCGGGCGTTCCGTTTCACGATTATCTCTGGAGGAATCCTGAATGAGCCCATCACGGCTAATCGAAAAAGCCACGCGGCAGATCAGGGTTCACAATCATCACAGTCTGGAACCAGAGGAGACCTTAAGAAAAGCTAGCCCAGACAGTCAGGATGACTGGGCGTGGACTTACCCACTACCATCGCGATTTTTGCCCTCGCTCTTTCGGCTTACGCCACGT
Organism: uncultured Nitrosopumilales archaeon; assembly: GCA_964533695.1. Lineage (GTDB taxonomy): Archaea > Thermoproteota > Nitrososphaeria > Nitrososphaerales > Gagatemarchaeaceae > UBA183. Next base: position 15,263 of record CAZHNH010000095.1, read on the forward strand.
ACCTTGCTGACCAAGCTAATAGAAGGCTCCGACCTTCGGTAAAGGTAGAGGCAAAGGACTTGCCACCATATAACGACGGACAGAAGACCACTTTCGTCTTCACGAATGTCGGAAGTGGCGATATCGTGAATCCGGACTCCTATGCTGTTCTGTCTTGGGAACCTGATTCAAGGATTTCACTTCCGTGGGGGGAGACTACCACTCTATCACCTACACAGAACAAGGAAATTGCAATTCGTCTCCCAGACCCGTTTCCCAAGGGGCAGTCACACAAAATTGAAGTGTACGTGTCGGGGTCGAACATCAAATTCCCGAAAAGAGACTTCGTGGTGAACGCTTGACATGAGAAGAGTCCCTACCTACTACTCCTTCTTTGCATTCGCGATTCTGTTTGCCGTGGGCCTCGCAACGATTCTCTTCCTATTCCTCTCTTACAACATCAAGAACCTCAGTCCCGACACCCTCGTCCTCTTCCTCACCGAGATTGTGGTATTCATGGCGATTGCTCTTGTCTTGGTGGGTCTAGGCACCCGAAAACGCTAGCTCTTCATTTTCTTCTTGACTCGTCTCTCCCATTCGTCATACTTGACTTGCCCTTTCTCCTCCAGTAACTCGACCAAGGCAGTAATCATGTCGTCGTGCATGTCAATCTCCCCGGCGACCTGTTCGACCTCGACTTTCGCCCCCCTCGGCTTCAGCAAGTATCCCTTCTCTGACAGGTGCGAGACCACGAGTTCAAAACCGGAATCTTAGAAGCAATCAGCAAGGAGAATGAAATCATGATGAAGGAAGTGGACGCATTCGGTAAGCCGTCAAACTGGTCAATAGTCACTCCGCGATTGTTGATTTGGACGCTACCCACCGTAGATTCAAAGGTCGCTACCGCCTTCATGAGTTACGCGCTCAAGTGGCTCGACACGACATACTGGGATGCCTACAACAAGGCAAAGAACGACTTCGAAAACATCACTTTCGAATCATGATGGCGACCGCATGTACCTTAATCAAGCATAATCTGTCTGGATGAACAAAGCCGCCCCTCGCTGCTTCGTCTGTTCAATCGGGTCAGTTGCGGAATTCCTCCCACGCCTCGCTCAGGCATCGAACTCTGGTAGAGATTCGACTCCCTCACCGCCCGAATTTGGTGTTAAGCAAGACGCTCCGCACCTGCCTCCATTCGGTGAAGGTATCTCCTCCCTCCTGATTTCTCCGCCCTCCTTAAGCGCGGTTGTCAATCCGCACCAGACTCTCTTGAACACGAGACAGAGCTTCTGACAAAGGGGCAACCCGGAATATTCCCGGCCTCGCGCGTAACCAGTATCGATTCGTTTTGCCTCCCTTATCCTCAGCCCCGCCAACAGCGAGAGAGCTGAGATAACCACTTACCAGCAGAGTTGTTATTCTGGATTGGAGAAGCTTGCTGACAAAGAGGGGATTTTAAGTTGACACGCATATCATGCAGTCTGAGGCGCACAAGTTCCTGAGGAGTGTTGATAGACTAGAGCGGTGCAAACATAGACATCGGATGTAATCTTATAGAGCCAAGTGGAGATATTGCGAGCGGGTTTTGAACTCGTCATGGGAGAGTCAGCGATTCACCGTTCAATGAAGAATGTTGTGAGAGCCGACCTCGAAAGTGAACACTATTCGGTAGTCGAAGAGCCCATCTCGCCTCCCAGATCGAAGGTTTCTTGGAAGTCGTACAGGCCGGACTTGCTGGGTTACAGACTTGAGGAGGGGTGTGAGGAGCTGGTCCTCGTCGAATGCGAAACTAGGCCAGACATGCGGCGATTCCTCTCCAAAAACCACGCAAGTGTTTGGTTCCAGCCTAACCTCTTCAGAGAGGGGTACGTCAGGAGAATCCTAGCCGTGCCACAGGGTAAACTCAGGCGGGTCGACATGAAACTTCGGCACAGATGGGAGATTTGGATCGTAGGCTCCAGTAGGGCGGTGGAGAAAGTAGGAACGACCTGTGACGGGCGAGCCAAATAACACCAGATCGAACCCCAGAGCGGGAAGCTGAGCCGTTCGCTCTTCCAAGACAGAACTGAAGCTGGGAAAAAACTCGCGACCGCCCTCATGGAATTCAAGGGCCAAGACGTCGTGGTCCTAGGAATCCCTAGGGGAGGGGTGGTCGTTGCCTATGAAGTCGCTAGGGCCCTTGGTGCACCCTTGGATGTTGTGGTGACTCGAAAAATCGAGGCGCCCGGGGAGCCAGAGTACGCATTGGGAGCTGTTACCCAGGAAGGAGAAGCCATCATGGACAAACAGGCGACGGAGTCCCTAGGGGCGAGTCGGGAATACCTCGAATCCCAGATCAAATTGAAGAGGGCCGAAGTAATTGGGAGGATGGTAAAGTTCCGGGCTGACGCCCCCTACCCAAGCTTGGAGGATAAGGTTGTGATAATAGTGGATGACGGGATTGCCACAGGGAGTTCCGTCAGAGCCGCGGTCATGTCGGTAAGGAAGAGAAGACCCAAAGAAATCGTAGTGGCGGTTCCCGTTGCTCCGAAAGATGCCGTAGAGACATTGACGGGAGATGGAACCCGCGTCGTTTGCCTTGAGACTCCAAACCCCTTCTTTGCAATCGGCGAATTCTACTCTGTCTTTGATCAGGTCGAAGACGACGCGGTCTCCAAGATAGTGGACAGAAATCGTGCCGGAAAGACTCGACTCAACTAACTCGGCAACCTTCATTTTCGAAGGCGTCACAACTGATAGTCGAATCCGCGACCAGTTGTCTACCGCGTACATGGCATATTGTCTCGAGAAAACGTTCTGATCAATGCTCAACTCGCCGTCAAGGAGGTCGACAGGACGGCAAACCAGCGCCAATGTTCCAATCGAATGCCTGGCGCTCGATTTGGGAATGCTTATATTGGAACCACCTCTCATTCAGGTGTGGGTTCAAATTCAGAATAGTCGCGCGTAGGTTGACCCAACGTGGAGGATGGTTGTTGTTTTGACCTCAGGGGATCTGACAAAGGCGACAGTTGCTGAGTCGTTATTCAGAATAGGCGCTCTGAAATTCGGAAAGTTCACGCTTGCCAGCGGACGAACAAGCTCCTATTACCTGGACCTGAGGATGATTCCCAGTTTCCCTGAGGTGTACTCGCTCGCCGTAAGTGCCTACGAGGACATGGCGGAGAGGATTGGCGCGAGTAGTTTCGACATCGTTGCAGGAGTTGCCACGGCCGGCATCACATTCTCCTCGCCGCTTGCGTTCCTATTGAAGAAACCCATGGTTTACGTCAGGAAGGAGGAAAAGACGCACGGCCTTGGCAGGGCTGTCGAGGGCGCCCTCGCAGCGGGCAAGAGAGTCCTAGTAATTGACGACTTGGTGACATCGGGAGGTAGCATCCTTTCTGCAGTCGAACCGCTCAGAAGAGCAGGAGGCGTCGTCAGCGATGCGGCGGTGCTGGTCGACCGTCTCGAGGGGGGGAAGTCGAACCTCGCATCAGTGGGGATTCGGTTGAACGCTTTCGCCGAAATCACGGAACTAACCGAGATCCTGCGCAGTAACGGAAGGATGACGAAGGAGGACTTCGAAGCCGTGGCCAAGCAGGTTGGGCGTAGGCCCGCATGAGTGTGGAGTCGATCAGTGTGCAAATGCCTGGTTTGCACCTTGCAAACCCTACCTTGCTTGCATCAGGTGTCCATGGGAGCTCCCTAACGAAGGTTCTTGATGCGTTGAAGTTCGGAGCCGGAGGGGCCATAACCAAGTCAATTGGGCCCGAGCCCAGGGAAGGTTACAAGGAGCCGACGTTAGTCCAGGTCGAGGGGGGAATGGTAAACGCTGCCGGGCTCCCCAATCCAGGCGCAGATAGGTTTTCGGAGGAGCTTGTCTCTATGAAGGGCAAGAAGCTGCCAGTCCTAGTGTCAATATTCGGCGCAGATGAGAAAGAATTCAGCCAAGTTGTCAGGAAACTCGATCCCAATGATTTCGCGGGATACGAACTGAACCTTAGCTGTCCACATGTAGCCGGCGTTGGCACGGAGGTCGGTCACGACCCGGAACTTGTGAGTAGGGTAGTTAGTATGGTCAAGTCTAAGACGGTGAAACCCGTATTTGCCAAGCTCTCTCCAAATACCGACAAGCTAGTCGAGGTCGCACAGGCGGCCGTGGACTCCGGCGCCGATGGACTCACCGCAATTAATACTGTGCGGGCCATGCCGATTGACATCGAATCAGGCCGACCGGCACTCTCGAATGGCTATGGAGGTCTGTCGGGAGGTGCAATTAGGCCTGTCGCCCTCAGGTGCGTATACGAACTCAGGGAGTGGTTCGACGTTGCCATAATGGGGTGTGGTGGAGTCTCAACATGGGAGCATGCAGTGGAGTTCTTCCTGGCTGGAGCGGACGCCGTGCAAATCGGGACGGCCACAATCAGCAAGTTCGCAATTTTCAACGACATTAACCTAGGCGTCATATCGTATCTGGAGAGAAAGGGATTTTCGAGTCTCGAAGATATAGTTGGTGCAGCACACAGCAGCGGCGGTTTGGCTGCAGCCGCAAGGAGACCGCGCGCATGACAAGTGTCTTCCGTGACGCGATTCTTGGCTCGGCAAGCAAGCGAAAGAGTCGAATCGTCCTTGCTCTGGATTTCTCTGGACCGTACGAAAAAAGACTCGCCTCGGCGGACAAAGTGCTAGAAGCGACTAAGGCCGAAATCGCGGCAGTCAAGATGAACCACCATCTTCTGCTTCCATTCGGACTAAGTGGAGTGCAGGGTATCATTAGCAAGTGCAACATAGAAGGGCTACCACTGATAGCTGACCTGAAACTCAACGACATCGAATCCACCAACCTGAATGTCGCCGACTCCTTGCTCGACTTCGGTTTCAGTGCAGTGATTGCGAACCCGTTCGTAGGCAGGCAGGAGGGGCTTGGCAAGGTCATTGAGAGAATTCACTCTAGGGGAGGGGGAATGCTGCTGCTTGTCTACATGAGCCACGCAGGAGCGCTTGAGGGGTACGGGCTGGGTCTTGCAGATGGAAAGCCCTTGTACAGAGTCTTCGCCGAACGCGCGAGGGACTGGGGCGCAGATGGTGTAATAGTCTCGGCGAAGGCCTCAGACAAGATCGCGGAGACGCGGGAAATAGTGGGAAAGAGCTGCCTGATCTTCTCTCCTGGTGTGGGTGCGCAGGGAGGCGACGCAGCCGTCGGAGCGTCTTCAGGGGCTGACTTTTTGATTGTAGGAAGATCGATAACCGAATCGGACGACCCTGCTAAGGCACTGCGCACCTTGGTCTTCGCGGAAAGGCCCGTTGCATGACGGCGCCCGAAACGATCGTTCGTTTTTCGACACTATTGGAGTAGAATGAATCAGGTGGAGCTCTGCGTCATGAATAGGAGTAGAAGTCCCAGATCTTGTGTTGTTGTCTCCTTACGTGCTTCTGCTCCTGCTCAGAAAGTTTAGGGTCAGAAGCCCTGTCTTTCGACCTCCGCAACCGAGTAGGGAGTACGTCGTCGCAAAAGTAGCCACCTCCAGGAAATCCTGTATCTTTCCTCACGATAATCGCTGCGAATCCGGGTCCCCCTTCTTCGCATTCCAGCATGTCGATCTCCCCGATTACCTGCGAAAGTACCTTGCCACGTGAGAGATGGTACTTTCTCATCAGCTCACCGTAAGTCACCACATTGCGCTTACGCGCAGCTGCGGCAAGATGCGAACGGAGTCCCTTCAACCTCCCGGCAGGCATTCCTCGCCGCCGATGGCTCGTGAAAGAAACTTAAAGCTCGACTGGTCGAGATGGCATGGACCTCGCAAAGGAGGTGCGACCCGACACGAAGTCAGATTGCTCGAGTCCGGCAGACAGCAGAGAGTGGAAGCTAGGTCTAGGATTCCAAGTTCTTAGCCACTCTGAACTGGTCGCCTATGATGGACCTCATATTCAGAAGGCCGAGTGGTTTTCCCCGATCAGTAACAAAAAGGGTCCTAATGCGATGCTTGGCCATCAATTTGACGGCGTCTGTGAGCGGCGTGTCAGCACTAATGGAGACCATCGGCGAAGTCATGATTTTCCTGACTGGGATACTGGATGGTAGGAGGTCGTCTGCGGCTATGCGATTCAGTATATCACGCTCTGTGAGGATGCCCTTCGGCTCCCCGTTAATCAGTACGAGGATGTTCCCTGCGTGTCTATCTCTCATCTTCTCGGCTGCCTTCAAGACCGATTCGTTGGCGTCGATAGTCAGTGGGTCTGTCTTTACAAAATTCCTAACAGTAGTGACTCTAGGCTCAGCCGCTTCAAGCCAAAAAGTGAGCGAATAGTGGCAGTTGGGGCATTCGTCTGGGGTTACCTCGCCCTCAAAGATCTGACCGCAACGATAGCATTCCCACCTAGCCATTATTGGACAAGATGCGGTCCGCGGTATATTAACAAGACGAGATCTAGGCGGGCAGGCATTCCGATTCTGCGCAGGACCAAATATTGCGCTGTTGCGGACTTCCCTAAGGTCTGGGCGAAGCGGCGATAAGCGCACGCGCCTTCTGTTGACACTGGGCGGCATTGTCGGCATAGTACTTCCACGCAGTGTAGCTCTGTTCCACTTTTGCCAAGAGAAGAAGGAGGTCAGCGGCCTGAAGGTATTTTGATGTTGCCGCCTCTGTGCTGCCGTTCTTTTCATCAGCCGCAGCGTCTGACATGAGTTGCCCGGCGTACCATCGGAGTTTCTCGGCCCGCGACATGGGCGGCTTTGGGGCTGCTTGCATCGAATACAGGGAACAGCCGTTCGCAAAAGGCATGTGAGTCGCATTTCGTAGACGAAACTGGCAATTTCGAGTTCAGCCAAACTGTACAGTCGTGCCTACTTCGATGCCGTTCGCCTTGGCGAAACCTGCCTTTGACTCTATCACATAGTTGGCCAGAAGCGAAGGCCCGTAAATGGGGCATGCACTCTGCGAATAACAGGGTTGTGCGTCGGAGTAGACATAAACAACTGTGCCCGTGTCCCCAGTTGCTCGTATCCAAATCATGTCCAAACTCGTATTGGTATCGTACATCCAAAATTGGTATGTACCCAGCGATGGGAAAGCGAAGAGCATCGTCGTCGTGTTCGTCACTCGCCTGTTCATAAGTCCAGCTGCTCTCTGGGCATCGTTAGTCGCAACGTAGGTGAAAGTGTAGGTCTTCCCGTTGACTGTAAAGTCGGATGGGACCGGCGATGTCACAGAACCCGAGTTGTCGAGAGCGAGTATCGAATACGCTGCGAGCACCACCAACAACCCGATCATGCAAATGATGAACAAGTTCTGAGAACTTCTCAAGAAGCTCATTATGCCGCAGACTCCGCTGCTGAACACCACCGTTGAGTCGAAGCCATCTATCGAAAGGCGCGAGCGTCTCCAACCGAATAAACCATTCGTACTACACGGGCAGCTTAGATCCAAACCGGGGGCAGAACACGCCCGAAAATATCGTCAGAATGCGGAAGTGGGGTAGAGTTTCCATCCCTGCACTCGGTGCCCCGGCTCAACGTGCTGACTGCTGGCACCCGACTGGTTGAATGCTCTCGTTTGAGGAATACCCGTTCCGACCTTAATGCCTAGTGAGTTTTTTAAACAAGCGGCCTTGTTGCCCTTCGTGGTCGAGTCCCAAGCAGATAGTGACAGTGAACCCGCGGAACTTTCACCGCCCATGTTAAACTTTAGAGACGCAGAGGTGGTGAAAACCATCGAAGAAGAGGGACTCTCCATCTTCACATTTGACGGGTTGCGCAGAATCACTGGAGTGCATCAGGAGACACTGTCGAGGGCGCTTGTCAGGTTGGAAGAGGAGGGCCTGATTGCTCGGTCCCCTGAAGGCTACTACACGACTGCAAAGTCGAAGAGTCTCGCCCGGCCAACACTCGGGTCTCTTCCAGAGAAACGCGTACAGGTACTCCACACGTTCTTGCCGCATAGCACGAGCCTCAAGGCAATCATCCCCGCCTTGAAAGGACGATGGTTCGGAAAGATGAGATGGGTTGGCATCTCCGAATCTCAGGAGGGCACCGTGCTGAAGTGGGTCGCTGACGACGGGTCGCTGCTCATTGATGCAAGATTCGAATCAGGGCAACTTGATGTTGAAGCGAGGATAAGGAAGGACTCTGACCTCCCAAACGCGGTTCTCGCTGCTCACCAGTTGATTGGGCGAATATCTGCAGTCTATGCCAGCCACAGACCAATCACTAGGCAGTCCCAACTCAAAGCAAGTCTCCTCGACACCCCAGCAATGTGACCCGGTCGACCCAAACCCGCTCAACAAAAACAAGCGTGTTCATGCTCAGTTTAGGTGATTTGACAACTTGACAGAATCTGATGGAATGCAGTTGCTGCAGTCTTTTTCGAACGCTGTAGCGCAATTGACTGACAAAATCTCGCCGTCGGTAGTGCATATCGATGCTGGGGAGGCTGGAGGGACTGGTATTGTATGGAGCATTGATGGGTATATCGTCACTGCCAGTCACGTTGTTGGAGAGGCCGAAACTAGCAGGGTCATCTTCAACGATGGCAGAGAGTTGGAAGGGAAGTTGGTTGGTGCAGACACCTATTCGGATGTCGCGGTCCTTAGAGTCGCCTCAGCGGGACTGACACCCATCCCCAGGGGAGAAGTGGAAGACGTGAGAGTCGGACAGTTTGCACTGGCGCTGGCGAATTCCTTTGGGAGGCAGGTATCTGCCACATCAGGGATAATCACGAGCCGGGGCAGGAACGTCAGGGGCTGGCACGGAATTATGATAGAGGAAGCGATCGTCTCTGACGCGAAGCTGAACCCAGGCTACTCGGGGGGACCCGTTGTCGATGCTTCGGGAAAGATGCTTGGTATGAACGTAGCGCACTTCGCCGGAAGGGGAATTGCGGTGCCCGTGGATTCTCTGGCGGAGGTGGTGGAGACGCTTTCCAGGGACGGAAGAATGAGGAAAGCGTTCTTGGGGGTTGTAATCGAGCCTATGAAACTTCCCGAGGAACTCGCTGGCACCGAAGATGTTGACCAAGAGTGGGGGCTTCTGGTGCGATCGGTCGAGAAGGGCTCCGCCGCGAAGGTGGCAGGCGTTGCCATTGGAGACATCATCCTCAGGTTTGGGGACGCACGCGTAGTAGATGAATACAAATTGCACAAGGCCCTATCAAGAGAGGCCATAGGGAAGACAGTCAGCCTTTGGGTTCTCAGAGGCGAGAAGCTCACCGAGCTGAAAGTGGTGCCTAACGAGGTCGACAAGCAAAAATGAGCGACTCGTCCGGATCAGTCCCTAGAGAACCCAGTTTCCCTGAACCACCCAGGCCGCATGATCCTCTGCCCCCGCTACGGCCACCGGGTTAGATCGTGCCTGCGTAAGTTGTACGCATCAGATTCTGGGCGTCGCGGAGCGCACAAGTGTGAAGAGCAGACGCTACGATCAATAGTCGACGCTGAGTTGGCATCTATCCTGATGAGACATCGTTCTATTCGTGGACCTGGGAATCACTGCCGCGAAGCCTCTTCACTACTTGTTGCTTAACCTTGGAGGCTGCAGCGATGACCTGGTCTTGGGAGTATCTGTGCGGGTCCAGTTCCAGACAGAGGAGAACGTCCGTCTGCGTCAACTTGTCGATGAGCCTTCCAAGGTCAGCGGTACCTTCACCTGGAATGAGATGGTCATCGCTCGCGCCTTTGTTGTCGCTGAGGTGAATCTCAGCGAGCTTTGTACCCTCCCTCTGAGCTAGGGCCAATGGGTCCAGCCCACTGACATGCGCATGCCCCGTGTCGAGCGTGAACCTTGATCCATCCACCTCCGCGAGCATCAGCTCAAGAGATTCAACCGTGGAGGCAAGGGGAAAGGCGTACTTTGAACTGCTCCTGGCTTGGTTTTCTATACATATGGTCAGAATCCCTTCGCTAGCTTTGACCATGCTCTGGAGAATCTGAATCGAGTTCTCTGCTGACCTCGCTACCAGGGCCGAGTTATGAACACTCCCGGGGTGGGCCGTAATCAGCTTCGCGCCCAACTGAACACCGAACTTGACGAATTCGTCCAACGCCCTCGCCACAGCGGCCCTGACGGGCTGAAACGGGGACGCCATGTTGAGATCAGTGAAGGGAGCGTGAAGTGTCACCGTCATATCGTATGATGACAGTGTATCCTTCAGAAGTTTCCTATCGACCCAGTCGTGGTACGCATGTGGCACTTCCCCCCAGAGTTCAATGTATTCGAATCCAGCATCGCCGATGGCCTTGATAGCGGAGCTTAGGTCCGTGTTGAGCACGGACCAAGTGCTGACTCCTACTTTCATGATTTATGGCCACCGTTCAGGACTAGGCCGATTCACGTTCGCCTTCGGTCACGAAATGGGAGAACTCTGAGCCGCCCTGAGTCTCTTGACTACTTCCTTCAGCATCCCTACGGCCAACTCGGGGTGCTCTTTCAGCAGCGATGAGAAAGACCAAGAAGTTATTGCCCAGCACTTTGTGGGCTGGAGCGCAACTACGTCGGCTGTCCTAGGCATGTCATCGATAAGCGACATCTCCCCAAAGAACTGACCTTCTGATAGGGTAGCTAGGACCTTGCCCTTCTTCCTGACTTCTGCCGATCCTTTAAGAATTAGAAAGAAGCCAACACCCGTTGCTCCCTCAGTGACTATCGTGTCACCCAATTTGTAAGACATCTCAGCACCCTGCGCAATTAGCGCCTTCGTGCTCTTCGCGTTGAGGCCCTTGAAGAAGGGGACTGAACTGATCATCGCGCCTGCGTCGGAAGAACCTGCCATTGAGAGGGCCAGGCTCGAGATATGTCATTTAAACCCACCGAACCCCAATAGGAGCCGTGTTATCGGTTGTCGAAGAAGTTGCGCTTAATCGGTAGGAATTAAATTTACCGGCACAATGGATTTCTGAGAAGGCCTGGATTCGCACTGTCGACATCGACTTCGCAGATGGAAGTTGAGTGACTAGCGAAACTTCGAAGTATCTGGGGTGCTCTTAACAAGTGGTCTTACCATTACCTTCTTCTTGGGCGCGAGGGAAAGCAGTGCCTTCTCGTAAGCAGACCACTTGACGCCGAGTTTCAGGGCGACCATTCTCTCGACCATTGTGGCAAAGTCATGTTCGTCTCTGTAGGGTGCCCTCGGGTCGTTGCCAGGTTCGGCTTCTACCGGATGCATGTTCATCCTCCTTTCAGCCTCAAAGTTCATGTCGAATGCGACGACCTCGTTGTCTGAGATCCCGTTCTTCTTACATAGCTCGTATTCAATGATCTCGTGAAGCGCCACTAGGAAGACGTACCTTTGGTCCTTCATCCTGCTTACGCGTATCTCAGCGGGTTTCCCAGGTATCCAGTCCCCGACTGTCTCGTATCTCTGCTTTTTGTGTGGGACTTGCGAGATGAGGAATTCGACCTTGCGGTCCCTCCATGTAATGGGGTGCCTAGACCTTCGGTCTCTGTGACGGGAGGCAATTCGCCCATGCCTGGGGGACTTTGGGGGCATGATATTAGAAAAAGCCAGATTGGGGCCCCCTAAGGGATAGGCTGTCTAAATGCAGTATCTCTTTGGTGAAGCAATCTTGAGTCGCTTGAGACGAGTAAGGAGGTGCGGAAAAACGAATCCATGAGAGAGGTTAATATCACTACATTACTCCTCTCTTGTCCCGTAAGACGAGAAACGTAGGCCACCTATATGCTGGTCCGCCTCGGGTGACTCGACTCCGAGGAGAAGTTCGGCAGCCGACGAAGACCTCCTAGCCTTGTTTCGACATGTCCGTGTCGTGGACTAGGGCAGCGGAGTTGATGCAGTACCTAAGTCCGGTCGGCTTCGGTCCATCCTCGAAGACGTGGCCGAGGTGAACGCCACAACTAGAGCAGCTTACCTCTGTCCTGATCATGCCGTGGCTTCGGTCGATGTCTTCGCGTATGCTGTCTTTTGAAACGGGTCGGAAGAAACTGGGCCAACCTGTGCCGGATTCGAATTTCGATTCAGAACTGAACAGGAGTGCGCCGCAAACGATGCAGTGGTATGTCCCCTTGACGTGGCTGTTCCAATATTTTCCGGTGAAGGCCATCTCGGTTCCCTTGTTGAAGCAGACGCTAACTGATTCTCTTGAGAGCTTGGCCTTCAACTTCTCTCTTTCAACGTCGTCAAGCATCGGTACAACGTTGATCGATGCCGAGTATAAAGTTAGTGTGCCAACATCAGGTGCCAGGGCGAAACGTGCAGGTGGTTGGATGCTGCTCATTGCCTAGCATTGGGTTCATCTCATCGCCCTAACCGGTTCGATGGACTCTTTATGTACAATTGTGTGCACGCCCGAGTCATGAAATCTGACCAGATTGTGCTTCCGCCCGAAGATCTTCCGAAGAAGTGGTACAACATTGTGCCCGACATCCCTGGAGGGATTCCACCGCCGAAGGAGCCAGGAGATGGAGAATCGAGGATGGATGCTCTAAAGCGACGAATGGTCGGCGAATGCTTGAAACAGGAGATGTCAGGGTCGAGTTGGATTGACATACCTGAAGAAGTCAGGGACTTGTACATACATGCGGGGAGGCCCCGACCACTATACAGAGCTAGACGCCTAGAGCAACGGCTCGGCTTGAAGAAAGCCAGGATTTACTATAAGAGAGAAGATCTAAGCCCGACAGGCTCGCACAAAGTCAACACCGCCCTAGCTCAGGCGTACTACGCCATGAAGGAGGGAAAGATGACGCTAGTCACGGAGACAGGCGCTGGTCAGTGGGGAACAGCTCTCTCTTATGCGGCTTCGATGCTGGGGCTTAGGACTGTGGTCTTCTGGGTGAGAGCAGTCTACGACTGGAAGCCTGAAAGGAAGTTCCTTATGCAGATGTATGGATCTAAAGTGTACGCTTCGCCAAGTGACCAGACTGCCTTTGGAAAGAGCCTCCTCACAAAAGACCCCAAGCACCCCGGATCGCTTGGGATTGCCGTGTCCGAGGGGCTTGAGTACACAGACTTGGCAGACGACAGAGTGTACTGTCTCGGATCGGTCCTGAACCACGTCCTGATTCACCAGTCGATCATTGGTTTGGAATCGATCGAGCAATTCAAATCAGTCAACGACTCTCCTGACATGGTGGTCGGATGCTTAGGCGGGGGCTCCAATTTCGGGGGCGTCGCGCTCCCGTTCCTAGGAGAGGTTCTTCGAAAGAAGAGAAAATGTGAATTCCTCGCGGCACAATCAGAGGCAGCGCCAAACCTAGTGAAGGGTGAATACAAATACGACTTTGGCGACACAGCGGGTCACACCCCACTTATGATGATGTACACACTTGGTCATGAGACCTCGATGACGCCCATCAAGTCTGATGGTCTGAGGTATCATGCAGCAGCTCCAATCATTAGTGCCCTAAGAAACCAAGGATATGTGAGGGCAGTCGCCTACCCCACCGACGAACTTCTC
>CAZHNH010000096.1:0-10130 GCA_964533695.1 uncultured Nitrosopumilales archaeon
CTGTTTGGAGAGGGGCCGCTGTAGGAGGGCGGATTCCGCAGGGAAGCCTCTTTCGCGGAGCTTGCGCAGTATCCTGCGCGATTCCTCCCGAGAGCCGCGTAGTCCGGCAACGGCTACGTAGACGAGAGTCCTCCCGTGGCCCGCCTCCTTCGGTAACGAAAGGGCTATCCTTTCCATCCCTCCGGCTGCCCCGGTAGCAGAGAGGTCAGGACGCCCGAAGGCAGTTGGAAGCAGATCGTATCTCCCTCCGCCGGCGAGTGACCCGGATTCTGGATGAGCTGAGTCAACCACTTCGAAGACGACGCCGGTGTAGTAATCGATGCCCCTCACCACGCCTAGGTTGAATTCTGCCTCGACCCCCCTGCCGCGCATCGCGTCCGCGAGCGCTTCGAGAGCTGGGGCCTCGAGCTGCTGCTTGCCGAGCTCTTCGAGCACCTTTTCAGGGGGCCCTCTGATGCTACCGAACTCGAAGAGTTTGGCCAAGTCTTCGTTCTTGTAGCCCCTCCGAGAGTATTCGGCCAGAAGGTCTGACCTCGCAGTTCGCTGGACATGATCCAGTGCCCGCATGAGCTCGACGGCTTTCGCGTCGTCTCTTATGTTTAGTACTCCGTGAATGAAGCGCTGCACCGTCCCCCTGTCACCGATCTGGACCGTGACACGCTGCAGGCCGAGCTTTTCAAATAGAGTGCAGGTTGCCTCGATCACTTCTGCGTCCGACTCGATCGACGGAGGGCCGAAGATCTCCATGTCCCACTGCTTAAACCACCTGTACCGAGCGTGCTGGGGCTCATCGTATCTCCAGGCCCCGGCGAGAGAAGCCAGTTTGATAGGAGGCCTGAGATCCTTACGGCCGCACACGAACCGTGTCATACCGACTGTGAGGTCGAACCTCAGCCCGATGTCGCGCCCTCCTTTGTCCTTAAAGGCGTAGACTTCTTTGTCAACATCGGCACCACTCTTCGCCCTAAGAATGGAAAGGTGCTCGAGAGGTGCGGGTTCCATCATACTGAAATTGAAGAGGCTTGCAACTTCTTCGAATGTCTTCTCTACTCGAGCCTGCAGCTCAAATTCGTCAGGTTCGATATCACGGATGCCGCGTGGGAGTGTGAGGTCCGACCCGCTCAGCCTTCCTCTCTTTTTTTCAGGGACGACAGCTGGGCGAGCATGGCGGTAAGCTGCAGCTCTGGTTGTGCCCCCTGAACCAGTCGGAAATCGTACTCGGCGACTATTGAGACGGCTTTGGCGATGTCTTTGGTACCCAGTGAACTGAGTGACTCGTTGGCGAAGCGAAGGAAGTCCCTCTCGGGGATGCCATAGACTCGGGTAAGTTCGATCATCTTAGTCCTTGCGGCCTCGAAGTCGCCATCCAGTGCCAGCTTCATTACCTCCGCAACCCGTGACTTCACGGTTGCTCCCGAAGCAACTTTAACTGCCTCCGCGGTGACCTCGGATGAAGCGACCGCAGCAGACTGCATCATGTTGATGGCCTGCCGGAGGTCTCCCTGGGTCGCTTCGTATATCGCGGAATAGACTCCCGGGGATGCCACCTTCAGCTTCTCCGCCTTTGCGACAAGCTTGAGGTATTCAGTGATCGCCTCCTCGTCGAGCCTGTGGAATCTGAAAATGGCGCATCTGCTCTGTAGCGGCTCGATGATTCCTGAAGAGTAGTTGCAGATGAGGATGAAGCGCGTATACGCGGAAGTTTCCTCCATTATCCTCCTTAGCGCGGTCTGACCGTCATGGGTCATCTCGTCTGCCTCGTCCAGGATGACAAGGCGGTAGGGCACACCTTCTCTTCTGTCAGCAAATCGGGCGAATGTTTTCACCCTTTCTCTGACGACGTCTATTCCCCTCTCGTCACTCGCGTTCAGGGACAGTGTATAGTCGCCCGCCAACTCGCCGAGGATCTGACGCGATATTATCAGCGCAGTCGTAGTCTTGCCTGAGCCAGGCGGCCCGGCGAACAACAGGTGCGGGAGTTCCGCCCGTTTCTCAAGGAGTTGATTGAGCCTCTGTTTGACTGACACCTGGTTAACTAGATCATCAAGCTTTCGCGGCCTGTACTTTTCGACCCACATCAGTTCTTCCAAAGGCAACTTGCTGCTCCCACCTCACAATCAGCCTTGGTGACTCCTTGCATCGAGTCCCCGCCCTTTCGTATTTATCCGTTCGAGGCGCGAGTTTCGTGGAGGGGTCAATCGGTCAGCCAGTTGGTTCGAACCATGTCCGAGGAATTTGTGAGTGTGCTCCAAGTTCTAGTAACTCATTCCGTAGCTCGTGGCCATTTCCGACTGTCCTCTAGGGCTAGGCCTAGAGATGAAGAATTCTCAAACGTTTAATTATTGAACACGAGTCTTGCGCGCCCCCACTTGACTCCCGACAAAGCAAGCATCAAGGAGATGTTCGAACGCAAGGAGAGAGAGTTCATGCTGGCAGGGAGCAGGGTGAAGATGAAGACATCAGTCGAGAATCTTGATGCGGGAGAATACAGAATCGACAGCCTCACAGAGGGACAGTCTGTAGAGTTACCTCGATGGGTTGCCGACGAGCTGATCGAGCTCAAGCTTGCGGAGTCCCAAGAGGAGCGTTTTGAAGACGAGCTGTCAAGGGCCCTCAGCAGGGAGAAGATGATGGGGCCGCTGCAGCTCTCTACATTGCCTCCCGATTTCTACATGAGGATGCGCAGGAGGCTCGCCAGTCTGGCAGACGGGCTCGGAAATACCAAGAAGGAGGACTTCGATAAGATGAAGATGGCATGCTATGACCTCATCGGAATGAGGTTGAGCAAGCTTCTTTCTCTTTCGAGTTCGTCGAGCCAGGGGTCGTCTTTAACTGACAGGCTCGCGCCTGAGGAGGAAGCTTTCTTCTCAGTCTCACAGGCGCTTTCCGTTGAGTGGAGGGCGGCGCTGCTAGAGGGGGCGAACTGAGAGATGCTTGCGAGCAGCAAGCTGTCAGAGATGTTTGAAGACTTCCTCAAGACCGCGACTGACAGGTCTGGAAACTCGATTTACAGGGCGAAGATATCGCAGTTGATATCGAGCGAGGGGAAGTCGCTGGCGGTTGATTTCGGCGATCTGCTGCGCTATGATGACGACCTCGCGAACACGCTCTTGCTTAGGCCCGATTCAGCGCTGGCGTCCTTCAAGACGGCTGCGTTCGAGACGATGAGGAGTGAGAATGCGCTCTACGCGGACAGAGTCAAGAGAGATCTGATGGTAAGGATTCGTGGAATTCCGGATCAAATCCCCCTGAGGAAGGTCGACACGTCTTACCTTGACAGGATGCTCGCAGTCGCTGGAATGGTCGTCAGGACTTCAGAGCTTAGGCCTCTTATGACCTCGGCCGCGTGGGTCTGCCCAAGCGGCCATCTGACCTACCAAGACCAGGACGACCTTCCGCTCAAGAGACCGTCAAAGTGCGATCTCTGCGGCGAGGCGAGGAACTTCGAACTCGAGAGGAAGCAGAGCAAGTTCATTGACTTCCAAATCCTAAGAGTGCAGGAACTCCCTGAGGAGCTTCCCCCTGGCCAACTCCCGCAATTCTTCGATGTGAACGTGGAAGGAGACATCGTCAACATGGCGAGGCCAGGAGACAGGGTTGTATTGACGGGAATCGTAAGGGCGGTTCCGGACTACACCGTGGGACAGGTCAGGACTAGGCTCTTCAGGTCGCAGATCGATTGCAACCAGGTCGAGGTCAAGGGGAAGGAACCAGAACAGGTCCAAGTTACAAAAGAAGACGAGGCGCTAATCAAGAGCATTGCTGCATCCCCCGATGCCTACGACAAGCTCGTCAGTTCGGTGGCGCCGGCCATACTCGGGCACCTGCCGGAGAAAGAGGCGATTCTGCTCCTCCTAGCCGGTAGCAGCTCCACGAGCCTCCCTGACGGGACGAAGATACGGGGAGACATCAACGTCCTGTTCGTAGGAGACCCGGGCGTTGCGAAGTCGGAGATGCTGAAGTTCGCAGCGCAGGTGGCCCCACGTGGAATCTTCGCTTCAGGGCGCGGGACGACCGCGGCCGGGCTATCCGCGGCTGTGATCAGGGAAAAGAACGTCCTTATGCTGGAGGCGGGTGTAACCGTTCTCGCCGACCAGGGGATAGCCGCTATCGACGAGTTCGATAAAATGAAACCGGAGGACAGAACAGCGCTTCACGAACAGATGGAACAGAACACTGTGACGATTGCCAAGGGCGGCATCTACGCGACGCTCAATGCGAGGACAGCGATACTGGCAGCGTGCAACCCAGTACTGGGCAGATACAATTCGTACCAGAACCTTACAGACAACATAAGCACCCTTCCGATACCCCTGCTGACCAGATTCGACCTGATCTTCGTGATAAAGGACCAGCCTCAGCCTGCCGAGGATGAGAGGCTCGCTTCACACATCCTGGCTGTCCACACAAGGAAGACGTACGCGACTCCGCCTCCAGTCGAGTTTAGCCTGCTGAAGAAGTACATAGCCTACGCGAAGAAGATCACGCCAACCCTCACAAAAGACGCGATTTCCAGGCTGAAGGACTACTACCTCGAGCTCAGGAAGGGGAGCGGCGAGGAGGGACAGATACCTGCCACCCCGAGGACACTGGAGTCTCTAATCAGAATTGCCTCAGCAAGGGCAAGGATGCTGCTAAGAGAGGAGGTCACGGAGGAGGACGCACTCGCAGCTATCGCCCTCATGAACAGGATGGTCGAGGACGTCTTGACCGACGCCACGACCAAGAAGACGGACTTCGGCATACAGATGGGCAGACCGGCAGGAGAGACGAAGAGCGCGAGGGCCGCAATGGAAATCCTGAAACAGCTAGAAGGCCCGGACAAGAAGGCGGTCGATAGAAAGGCCTTCAAAGAGGAGCTGATCAAGGCGAAGTTCACAGACGAGGACGCTGAGAAGACGATTAGGAACATGTTCAGGATAGGAATGGCCTACGAGCCGAAACCGGGCATGATCAAGAGGGTCAGCGGTTAAGCAGAGATCGGATCAGCTTCTGGAAGGCTTCGAATGAGGTTTGATGAGGTCCGGCAGCTCCCACCGGAGTTGTTGAGCTATATGCAAGGGAAGGGGCTCACGGAGCTCTACCCTCCCCAAGAGGAGGCAATCCGATCCGGCCTCCTAGAGGGGAAGAGCCTTGTCGTATCCAGCCCTACCGCCTCAGGCAAGACTCTGATCGCCATCATGGCCGCTTACATGAGGGCGAAGGTTCAGGGAAGGAAGGTAGTCTACCTCGCGCCACTGCGTGCACTCGCGTCTGAAAAGTACGCGGAGTTTTCCGAGCTCGCCCGTTTCGGGTTGCGGACCGTCATCTCGACAGGAGACTACGACTCGAGCGGGGAGTCGCTTGGAAGGGGGGACATAATAGTGCTCACAAACGAGCGTTTCGATTCTGTCATGCGCCACCGCGTCGGGTGGCTCAGTTCCGTCGGTCTTTTCATCGCTGACGAAGTGCATCTGGCTGGAAGCGACTCCAGGGGGCCTACGCTCGAAATGATATTGACGAAGATCCTGCAGATGGGACTCGACGTCCAGATCCTTTCACTGTCCGCTACTATCAGCAATTCGGAAGTGATAGGGGACTGGCTCCGCTCTCGTGTAGTCAAACTAGATTGGAGGCCGGTTCCGCTCAGAGAAGCGGTCTATGACTACGGGAGAATCATTTTCACCGACGGGGAGACACGGACAGTGACAAGGTCGGCGTACGGACCTCCGATAGACGTCGCGGTGGACGTGCTGAAGACAGGGGGACAGGCTCTCGTCTTCGCTAACACGAGGCGAAGGGCAGTGAGCCTTGCTACGAAAGCTTCGGAGCTTACACAGAGATTTCTGAGTGAGGCGGAGAAGAAGGCGGCGTCAGAGGCGGCGAGGAGGATACTTTCTACTGGAGAGGAGACGAGCCTGAGCAGGCTGCTAGCCGAGATAGTCGCCAAGGGATGCGCGTTCCACCATGCGGGGCTCGACACCGACCACCGACGGATCGTAGAGGAGTACTACAAGGCGAGGGCGATCAAGTTACTTGCTTCAACGCCAACGCTCGCCGCAGGGGTGAACATACCAGCCAGACGTGTCGTCGTAGCTGATCTTACCAGGTTCGATGCAGAAAGTGGCGGCAACTCGGAAATCTCCGTGCTCGAGTACAGACAGATGGCAGGGAGGGCAGGGAGGCCCCAGTACGACGACCATGGTGAGACTGTGATGATCCCTCCTCAGGCGCAGCCATCGCAGGCGGTCCTCGAGCATTATGCAAGAGACCCTCCTGAACCGATCAAGTCTATGCTCTCCGACGCAGGATCTATGCGCTTCCACATGCTCGCGACAGTCGCCACGGGGGCAGGCGTTTCTAGGAGAGAGCTTGACGACCTTTTCGCCAAAACTCTCCTATCTAAACAGGTAGGGAATGAGAAGGTGCACTCGCTTGCCGACCAAGCCCTTGGATACCTTGAAGCCGAAGCCCTCGTTGAAGCTAGAAGCGAGCTCCTTTACGGCACAGACTTCGGAAAGAGGGTGTCGATGCTGTACATCGACCCGGCAACAGGCGTAATGTTCAAGGAGGCATTGAAGCACGCAGGGACAGGAATCTCATACACGACAGGACTTCTCCACCTTGCGGCCCGTTGTCCCGACTTCTCCCCGAAGTTCCCGCTGCGTGGCAAGGACTTCGACACGGCGATCGCATTCATGGAAGAGCACGGCTCGGAGTTGCTAGACCGCCCGAGCAGGCGCACCTTCTCCGATTTTGACCAGACGATTCAGGAGATGAGGACGGTGATGGCGCTTTACGGGTGGATAGACGAATGGCGGGAGGAACAGCTGCTGTCTCGGCTCGGCGTAGAGCCCGGCGACATGCACAGGGCCGTTGACAACGCGGAATGGCTCTTACACAGCTTGGGTGAGCTTGCCAAACTTTTCAAGAAATCAGAAATGGCGAAGCAAACAGAAGTCCTCAGGCTCAGAGTGGAGGCGGGAGTCAGCGAGGAGCTTCTAGAGTTGACGACTCTCGAGGGAATCGGAAGGGTAAGGGCAAGGGCGCTCTACACGGCAGGGTTCAGGTCCTTCGACGACCTGAAGGACGCCCCGACTGACAAGCTTGCCGCCGTGGATAGGATCGGGACTTCCGTTGCGAGGCGAATCAAGGAGCAACTGTCGAGGCATTGAACGACGAGCGGATGACATTTGAAGAGACGGGGGCTAAACTGGCTCGCCTAATCGACGAGTCCGTGGCAAAGGCGGTCTCTGGACACTCGAAGGTTGCAGTCGCATTCTCCGGTGGGCTCGACAGCTCGGTGGTCGCGAAGTGCGCGAGAGACAAGACAAAGGTGTTGGCATGCACGGCGTTCGTCAGGGGATCGAGGGACAGCCGCAGCGCCGAACAAGGGGCTGCTGCCCTCGGGATAGAACTTATGACAACAGAACTCACGAAGGATCTCGTCGACTCCGAACTGAATGAGATGACCCTCGGGTTCCAGCCTACCCTCATGGACAGAAGTTTGTGGTGCATCTACTACGCGGTGGCGAGGACCGCGAGCCGTGCCGGGGCCGAGAAGATCCTGCTAGGACAACTCTCCGACGAGCTGTTCGGAGGGTATGCAAAGTATGAATCGGCTCTTGCCTCTCATGGTAAGGGACAGGCAGCAGACTGCATGGACATGGACATCGAAGAGTACATGACGAGAGGCATCGCCAGAGACACGAACGCCTGTTCCGCATGGCTAGAACCCGGGTTTCCTTTCACGGAAAAGGCTGTAGTTGAATTCGGAAGGTCCATCCCTGTATCCTACAAGATCAGAGACGGTGTTCGAAAAGCCGTACTCAGAGAGGCCGCGTCAATCCTAGGAGTCCCAGAGGAGCTGGCAAGCGCCGCAAAGAAAGCGGCGCAGTACAGCTCCGGTATACAGAAAATAGTGCGGAGCTTACGCTTTTAACGCCCAGACTGGAAGGTTCTCCATGATTCCCTCACCCCAACCCAAAGGCAAGCTTGTCGGATTCAAGCCGCTCCAAGAGAGGTTCAGCTACTACGCATTGGACGATGGAACGATTCTAGGAGTGAAGCCGGCGGTCGTCAAGGTGTACAGACTCCAGAACCCGGACAACAGCTTGGCCGTCTCACCAGACGGAGCACCCGCCTACTTCTACCAGACGCAGAACATCACACAAGTGCTGAAACCTGAGGAATACAAGTCGTTCAAGGACGACGGAATCGCCGAATGAGCAGAGAGTACCTTTCCTCAGAGGACTCCGCCCTTCTGCGGGGAGTCGTAAGAAACTTCGCTGGTGAGGGGGCCCTGGAAATCGGCGCAGGCAACGGGGGCAACCTCATAGCTCTTGCAAAGAGCTTCAATACCGTTGTCGGGACGGATTTGGTGACTCCCGGCATGAGGGACTGGAAAGGACATGGTGCAAACTATCTCCTGTCAGATGCAGCTTCGTGCATAAGACCACACTCCATAGACCTAGTTGTCTTCAATCCCCCCTACCTCCAAGGTGAGCCTAAAGAGGACAGGGCGACAAATGCAGGTGCTGCCTTCGAAGTTCCCCTCAGATTCCTGATGGACGCTCTGCGGACCGTCAAACCTAAGGGGAGAATCGTGATGCTGCTCAACGACCAGGCGCCGATGCACATGTTTGAAGAAGAATGCGCGAAACATGGATTCGGACTTGCGAAAGTCGCTAACAAGCATCTGTTCTTCGAAGAGCTGGCGGTGTACGTCGCTTCCTCAACTTCCTTTCGAAGCGAGACCGAGCCACATACTCGCTCAGTCAGCTGACTCTGCCGTCCAGAATGCGCGTTATAATAGACGCGAGAAGAAAGGCCTACTTCAACTGTATTCTCAAGTATGGGAATCGTGTCTTCGCATTAAATAGGGTACGCCTACCCTAACTAATTCGGGAACACAAGCATGCTCAGACAAGTATCGCTGGAGATAAGAGCCGAGAACAGGCTCCAAGATGCTGCGAAGGAGTTTGGGACGAAACTCAACGTAGTCGACTGCAAGTCGTTCAACAAGAAGGGGATGACTCTGCTACTGGAACTAAAGGGTGAACAAGTTGCGGTAAGGAAGACTATCGCCGCATTCAGAAAGATGGAGGGGATTAGGCAGGCCCTTGAGGGGGACGACGGTGGCGACACCGTGCCGTTACTGCTAGTTCTTGACAGGCCAAGCGTGTGCAGGGCTTCGAGCGACTCTGCGATCATCTGCCTCGACTGCCCTCTGAATGCGGAAGATCAACCTGCATCGTGGAGGTTCATAGTTAGGAGGACAAACGACCTCAGACAGATTCTGACAAGGCTCAGCCATGACGGTGTCCAGACGCGAATTGAGGACGTGTCGCCGCTCGACCAGAAGGCAACACTGACAGGGCGTCAAAAGGAAATCATAGCTACGGCAGTCGCGAAAGGATACTTCGAGTTCCCAAGAAAGATTAGCCTGACCAATCTCAGCCAACTGGTTGGCGTTAAGCCATCGACCCTGAGTGAGATTCTAAGGAGCGCCGAACGCAGAATCATGGAGAATGCCGTCGGGACCCCTTTCCCTGAAGAGTAGACCAATATTTCGCGAAGGCCCGGAAGACACTGTCAGGCGCGTGTAAGTTCCAAACCCACCAAATGCATTGCAGGTTTGTCCAGGAACCGAGTTGACATAGAGAGGAATCTGCGGCTTCTCTCCCCTTAGGAGCCAGTGCGAAAACGCGCACTATTGTTCGTACCAGGCTGTTCATTCTCGCGTTCAAGAGTTCATTCTTTCGTCCTTCGTTCTTTCATTCGTTCGTTCAGGTCAAAAAAATTCCTGTACAGTATACTATAGGTAGGACATAAACGGTAGCCCCGAAGGGACAGGCAGGAGCCAGCAGCAGCCTGAGCATTAACAATCCTTCGGGTCTCCGAAGCTACCCCATAAGTAAATCGTGGCCCTTCGAGGTTCGGAGATAACCTGAACGGGCCCGGTGGGATTCGAACCCATGGTCTTCAGCTCCGAAGGCTGACGCCTTAATCCGTGCTAGGCTACGGGCCCGAAAAATGTTGAATCGTGGGACTAATTAAGAGATGACCAGAGGTATGCTCTTCTCAATCGGCTTCTCCACCAAACCGCGGTCAGATATGATGGCAGACACTAGGCTTGGTGGCGTCATGTC
>CAZHNH010000097.1:0-9660 GCA_964533695.1 uncultured Nitrosopumilales archaeon
CTCTGATTTGTCTAGTCCGTACGCCAGGGACGCGGCGGTCGGTTCGTTGATTATTCTCACAACCTCGAGCCCAGCTATCTCGCCGGCGTCTTTGGTGGACTGGCGCTGGTTGTCGTTAAAGTGGGCTGGGACGGTAATGACTGCCTTCTTTACGGGATAGCCGAGAAAGGTCTCCGCGTCATGCTTTATTTTCTGAAGAATGTACGAGCTTACCTGTTCGGGAGAGTATTGTTTCCCATGCGCATTGACCCTGTAGTCAGTTCCCATTTTCCTCTTGATTTCGAAGACGGTACCCTCTGGGTTCGTGACTAACTGGCGTCTAGCGGGGTCGCCTACGAGAAGCTGCCCGTCACTTGTGAACGCGACAACCGAAGGGAACATTTTCCCTGCCTGCGTCGCTCCTTCTGCGCTTGGTATCACAACGGGCCTTCCGCCTTCGATAACCGCACCCGCAGAGTTCGTTGTCCCCAGATCTATGCCTAGAATCTTCTCCCTTGCACTACTCAATAGCTTCCCCTTCCCGGGCAGGTTCTTCTGTGCCCAATTCAACCTTTACCATGCTCGGCCTGATGACCTTCCCTCTGAACTCGTATCCCGTCCGTAAGTCTTCAGCAACAATCCAAGAGCCGGACGAAGTTCCAGGAACCTTCGCTACGGCTTCGTGCTTTGTTGGGTCAAAGGGCTTTCCCAATGCATCAATCCTCTGCAATCCTATCGCTTCCAACTCGGAACAAAGGTTCTTCTGAACCATTTCGATCCCTTCTCGAAGCTCGGCTTCACCCGAGCCTTCCTTCGAGTGCTTCACAGCAAGGTCCAATTCGTCGAGCACGCTTAGCAGCTTAATCACCAGGTTCTTGGACGAGTTTTCCTCCACCTCTCTTCGGTCCTTTTCGGCCCGCTTCCTGTAATTCTCGAAGTCCGCCTGCATGTACTTCAGGCGGTTGAGGAGCTCGGCTTCGCGGGGATTAGTATCCACTGTTCCTTGCAGTCCTTCAACTTTCCCTTCCGCACTTTCCTCTCCTGGTTCCGTCTTTTCTGCCTTGTCCTCTTCTACTCCAACAAACGTGTCACAATCACTTCCCTTTTCTCACTTTTTGGTACCGCGACCCTTTCTAATCTATAAATTTTCTAGTGACAGACTGCGTTTTCCTTTATAGAGAGGCGGCGCAGACTGCAAGTCCTTCGGGGGATGAATACGAATGGAATTACGGTGCACAAGACCCAGATTGGTTCAACGACTAATTTGTTCGCGATACTGTAGGCGGACCAATTGACCAGTCTTGATTACGATGGCGAGGGCGATGGAAACAAGCCTGAACACGCATACGACGTGGATGTCGAGCCCCAAAAAACCCGCGAAAAACTTCAACGACTTGAGCGCGAGGGCATGCATGTCAGAAAGGACGCGGACCAACGCAAGGTCATGGAGGAGGTGTTCGACCGCGCTACTCTGTTGGCCGTAGAGGAGCTCGTGTCCAGGAAAGACTTGGCCGACCTCAAAGGCGTCATCAACTCCGGAAAAGAAGCTCGGGTCTACCTCGGGGTGCGACCTGATGGTAGCCCGGTCGCGGTTAAAATCTATCTGACCGCGACGTCGGAGTTCAGAAGACGACTGGGTTACATCTCAGGAGACATAAGATTTGCACGCGTGCCTTCAAACTCAAGGGCGATAATTTACCTCTGGACGCGCAAGGAGTTCAAGAACCTTCAGCTGGCGGGAGACGCCGGAATAAGAGTCCCCACGCCCGTTGCATTCTACCGCAACATTCTGGTGATGGAATTTGTTGGGGACCCTCCCGAGCGGGCATCTACACTTGCTGAATCCGAGGTGGATGAGGATGACTATGACTGGACCTTCAGAATGATTTCTATACTCCGGGCCAAAGCAAACCTCGTGCACGCGGACTTGTCCGAATACAACATCTTCAAGTGGCGATCTGAAAGGATTCTCTTCGACATGGGGTCGGCAGTCCTTCTGTCTCACCCTCAGGCCAAAGAGTTCCTCAGGCGAGACATTACGAACATGGTGAGATTCTTCAAGAAGCGCGGGATATTCAAGCGAGATGCTGAATCTTGGCTGGAGGCCTTGGAGTGAGTTTCGAACGGGCAATTAGAGTGCCTCTGGAAAGGGTGGGGGTAGTCATAGGAAAGGATGGCGCGACTAAAAGATCACTCGAGAGGGAGCTCGGTATTAGGCTCGGGGTCGACAGCAGGGAGGGCTTGGTCACAGTAAGGTCTGACTCCGCAGAAATTGGAGACCCCCTTATGGCGGTAAGAGTAATCGAAGCTATAGGGCGTGGCTTCTCACCTCAGCGTGCAAGGCTACTCCTTGAGGAGGGGACTGCGTTCGAGGTGATAGATCTTCGGGACTTTGCAGGCCGTAGCGCGAACTCACTCGACAGAATCCGAGGGCGCGTAATAGGCCTGAAAGGCAAGTCTCGAAGGGTCATTGAAGAGCTTACGCGGTGTCATCTCTCCGTATACGGAAGGACAGTTGCAATCATCGGGGATCCCTCTGAAGTCCAGCTTGCTTCGCAAGCAGTGAGGAAGCTTGCGGGGGGGAGTCAGCACAGAACCGTCTACAATGAGCTCCAGAAGGCACGCACAAGGCGAAAGATGGAGAGGATAATCTTATGGGAAGGCACCAATCCTGATATGATTGCTGAAAAACTACAAAAAACAGAGGAGTAGCATATATTCGGTTCCCGGGATACCCTTGATGCAGGAGCTTTCTGCTGGAAACTGTTGAACAAGTATTGTTGTCTGTGATTACCTATGCCTTTGAGATGCGGATGTCCAAAGAGTGGAGGATTTGTCGGCATTTTAGGATGGTCCTCCTTTGAGCAACAAGACAGCATTCGCTGAAATCTCGCCGTCCGAGTTCTTCTACCGAAACCGCGACCTCGCAGGATTCACCAACCCTGCGCGCGCCCTCTATATGGCAGTCCGTGAGCTTGCGGAGAATTCAATGGACGCGGCAGAGCTCGCGGGGACTCCCCCAGATGTCTATGTCAGAATAATCCCGGATGGAGCCAATCCCGAGCTTCCTGACCCCAGGCCGTACAGACTGACGGTCATCGACAACGGCCCAGGTGTGGCCCCCCAACACGTCCCGAGTGCCTTCGGGAAGGTCTTCTACGGCTCAAAGTACGTCCTACGCCAGTCTAGAGGGATGTTCGGTCTTGGGGGAACGATGGCCATCCTCTACGGCCAAATCACAACCAACAGACCGGTGACAGTAACAACTTCTCCAGACGGAAGGCGGAAGTACTCCTTCCAGATGATGATTGACATCGGCGAGAACAGGCCCACTGTTCTCAGGCGCTTCGTCAGCGACGCTGACGGGACAACCGGTACCAGAGTGGATCTCACTCTCGAAGGCGACTACTTGCGTGCCTCACAAAAGATCGCTGATTATTTCAAGCAGACCGCCCTCGTTGCGAGCTATGCCAACCTCACTTTCGTCGACCCGAACGGCCAGGTGACTTTCTATGAAAGAGCAACAACCTCCATGCCTCCTGCACCGAAGGAAACCCTTCCTCACCCTTACGGAATTGACGTGGAGGCCTTCAAGAGGATAATCAAATTCTCCGAGGAACACGACATGAAGTCCTTCATGGTCACGCACTTCCATAGAGTAGGAGACAAGATTGCCGTAAAATTCCTCGAATTCGCGGGTGTCAGCCCGCGTCTGCCTCCGAAGCGCCTCAACAATAATCAGGTGGTGTCAGTCGTTGACGCACTGCAGCGGTTCCCTGATTTCCTGCAACCGGACGCAACCGTCTTGTCGCCTGTCGGGGAGGAGATCCTACTTGCGGGGGTCAACAAGGAGCTTCAGCCAGAATTTTCTACAGTGGTCACGAGGCCTCCTTCTTCGTATTCGGGCTTCCCATTCTTGGTAGAGGTCGCGATCGCCTACGGCGGGAAGGTGCTCCAGCCTGGGATGAGGCTTTTCAGGTTCGCAAATCGAATCCCACTACTCTACGACGAGTCGAGCGATGTCAGCTTCGAAGTCTTGAATGAGCAGGTTGACTGGAGGAGGTACCACGTCCCTCCTGACGCTCCTGTCGGGGTGATTACACACATATGCAGCACGCGCATCCCCTACAAGACTGTAGGCAAGGAATACATAGCCGACAGGCCGGAAATCGAGAGAGAGATCAAGAACGCCGCTAGGGAAGCGCTTCGGAGGCTCGGCATATTTCTCTCAAGGAAGGGGAGCATGGAAGCAGTGCAGAGGAAGATCAACATCTATGGCAAGTATCTCCCTTTGATTGCAAAGTTCTCCACCGAGCTCGCAGGGGAGAAAAAGCCACCGAAGTACAGAAAACTCCTTGGCAACGACGATGTTGGTCCAGCCGCGGCGAACCAGAGGGAAGAAGGCACTGAAAACGGAAGGAGCGACACAGAAGAGCAGCTGAGTGTCAACGCTGATCCGTCCCCTGACGGGACTGGGATAGAGATTGAGCAAAAGAAAATCGACGAGTACGGCGGAAGCTAGGAAGACCAGCGCCCAGGCTCTCTTGAAGAGCCTGGGCAGCAGTGTCTACTCCGACCTCGACGAGGGAAGGTTCCCGAGTCTCACCTTTGCAAGCAGATCCGTCAGAAATATAGTCTACGACAGAAAGCTTCAGCAATTCGTTCTCGGTCCTACGACAGTGAAGAGGTCCTCGGGGAACATCAAACACATCAGGCCGTTCACCCAGCTATTGTGGCTTGCTTTCTTTGCGAAGAAACTTGTCGACGAAAAGCGCACCTCGACGTTAAGAGACGTCTTCTACTCCGCGCAGGCTTTCGACGTGGAGTTCGTAGACCAGGCTGAGTCCGACGAGCTAATCACCGATCTTGAAGTGGTAATGCAAATGGCAAGGGAGGGGATGAACATCTACCCCGAGGAGAGAAGCGCGATATTCGGAAATCTGACAATTGAATACACGGTCCCGGGTTACGAAGGTAAGAAGGCCGATCTCTCTGCGAACCCTGACGGGGTGATGATAGGCCCCGCGCTTACTACGGCCGAGTTTTCTGACACAGACGCCGAGATGGTACTTGCTATCGAGAAGGGTGGTCTTTTCACGAGATTTGTCGAAGAGAGAGTGCACAAGAAATACAAAGCCCTCCTCATCAATACAGCGGGACAGCCGCCGAGGTCGACTCGCTTTCTACTACGTCGGCTCAACCAGGAGTTGGGGCTTCCGGTCGGCATCCTCTGTGATGCTGACCCCTGGGGGGCCCACATTGCGATGGTCTGCAAGAGCGGCTCAGCCAATGCTGCCCATCTGCGTGAACTTACAACGCCCGATGCCGTCTGGCTCGGAGTATGGGCCTCAGACATCGTGAAGTACAAGCTACCGTCCGACAAGCTGACGGAGATAGACATCAAGAGGCTTTACGAACTAAAGGCCGATCCCCGCTATACCGACAGGATGTGGCACAACGAGCTGGACATCTTCCTGAAGATCAAGAAAAAGAGTGAACAGGAAGCGTTCGCTAGATACGGGTTGAGCTACATCGTGGAGAAGTACCTGCCTGAAAAACTGGAGCTACTAAAAGGGAAGTAGAATTCTCTCAGGGACAGTTCTTCGCTAGATATGTTAGTGAATCGGACATAAGCTTCCTTACGTAGGCCGTCTATCCGAGAACTTCTAAATACCCTCAAGATTCTGCCCAGAACAGACTGATTTGGCCTTTACCGCTGAGCAATCAAGGGTCGACGCCCTAGTCAGGCTCGTCGGGCTCGTGGTCATCATCTTTGGTTTGATATGGATTTACTTTACCTACTCTGATACGACAGGTGTTGCTTCAATAATAGTGACAATCAACTATGCGCTTGGGTTGCTGTTGCTCGTTGTCGGGCTCTTCGCAGCATTCGCTAAGCTGAAGTGACCGTCATGCCTGCGAAGATTGCTGTGGCTGGCGTAGGCAACTGCGCCGCGGTCTTCCTCCAGGGCCTTCACTCCTATTCCGTTCGTAACTCTAGAGGACTGTGGCATCCAACTGTCGCGGGCCTCAAACCTGATGACCTAGTGGTTGTCGCTGCCTTTGACATCGATCCACAGAAGGTAGGTCTGAGCCTTTCAAAGGCTGCTTTCTCCCGTCCCAATGTCGCGAAGAAGTACGGTGATATTCCTCGAACTTCCGTCAAGGTCAGCCCAGGCATCAGCAAGGGTGACCTTCCTCCGCATCTTAGGAACACCAAGGTGGAGAGAGTTGGATCCGACCAAGTAACACGTCTGCTTGAGGGCTCTGAGGCAGATATCCTCGTTAACCTGACTTCCTCGGGCTCTGGCGCCTCCTCCGAGGAGTATGCAAACGCCGCCCTCCGCGCACGATGCGCCTTCGTGAACTGCACTCCAGCCACAATCACGAGGAATAATGCCATCGCCGCAAGCTTCACAAAACACAAACTTCCGCTCATAGGCGACGACCTCATGAGTCAGTTCGGCGGGACCGCATTTCATAGGGGGCTTCTGAGTTTTATGGTCAAAAGGGGAATCAGGGTCTCAAAAAGCTACCAGCTTGACGTGGGAGGAGGGTCGGAGACTTTCAATACCATCGACGAAACTATCAGGACCGCAAAGCGGAAACTGAAGACGGCGTCTGTGGCAGGTGAGGTGCCGTATCAGTTCGAAACGGTCGCTGGAACGACGGACTTTGTAGACTACATGGGAAACGACCGCACCAGCTACTTCTACTTCGAAGGTGAGGGATTCCTAGGCTCTGGCTACTCCGTAGATGTGTACCTCCGGTCTTCTGATGGGGCGAACGCTGGTAATGTGCTCTTGGACGTGTTGAGGGCGACCTTCAGATCAATGAAGAGTGGTAAGCTCGGAACAATAAACGAAATCTGTGCGTACGGATTCAAGTCTCCGCCGAGTCCCACGAGATTTGACGACGCGGTCGCAAAGTTTACCGCGCTCTACATCAAGTGAAACCAAGGTATTGGTCAGGTGGCTCAAGCTGGTATGCGTGAGTTACGAGGTGCAGCTTGGGTTACGATAGGGAGGCAGGTCATCCGAGGCTCAGATACAGGAAGATTGAGTATGCGACAATCGTGAGAAGGTCAGCATAGGGGAAGAATTCCGATCCTACTACATAGCCCACAACAAGCGGGTAAGAAAGAAACGAGTAGACGGTCAAGGCCCCGAGCATGACTAGCAGGCCGAGGGAGAAGTTGGCCCTAGTTTCCACGTACACTTTGACATAAACCGCGACAAGGGCTAGTAGGAGAACCATCTCGATTGTAGAAAGTATTACGTGCAGCATGATTGCTCTCTGAATAGATAAGTAAAGGAGGTATTGGTTATACGAAACGATGCAGTAGGGCCAATCTTGAGGGCATAGCGGGGGCGAG
Organism: uncultured Nitrosopumilales archaeon; assembly: GCA_964533695.1. GTDB lineage: Archaea > Thermoproteota > Nitrososphaeria > Nitrososphaerales > Gagatemarchaeaceae > UBA183. The sequence goes on from CAZHNH010000097.1 coordinate 7,355, forward strand.
GGTGGGACCCTATCCGCCAAGACAAAACCTAGCAACACTGCAATGATGAGAATTACAGGCACCCAGACCTTACTAATCTGCGTCCCTTTTTCCGAAGGCTGAGCGGGTAACTGAGCTGGGGGTATCGTTGTATCGCTCATCAGTCGACCCTCCTCCTCGGGAGGCGCGTCTTCTTCAGAATCTCTTCCAAATTAGCCCAATGAGATTCCATGACTTCGGAGACAAAGTAGACCTTGCCGTACCTTTCGCCCTCTGTTATCAATATCCTGTTCTTCTCGAGAACAGAGAGGTGATGTCTGACAGTCGTATAATCGAGCTTAAGCTGTTCCGCGAGCTGTTGGGCATTGGATGGTTGTGCCCTTAGGGCGAAAAGTATGATGGTCCTAGATTGCGCACCGACACTTCCCGCAAATAACCACCAAAGAAGACGGTCGAAGGCATCCATGCCTAGCGTCCTCTGGGTACTCTCCAGTATTTGTATTGAACGCGACAGTCGAAGTCCCTTTCTTGCATTAGGACTTCCTATCCTGCCTCCTGATTTAGAAAGAATCAGCCCTTCCACCGAGATCAGGGCTGGGGCCTTGCTCCTAGGGTCACGGTCACATTCATCAATGCCCCTCCTCTCACAATCCCAAGAACTATTGCCTGACCTGCTACTGTATTCTCCTCAAGGTAACTCGATAGCGCATCAGTGTTAATGAGCCTCGTCCCATTTGCCGAGATGATGATATCTCCCCCGACAAGGTACTGCGTCCCACTGATTGTGACCTGAGTGGTGCCTGCCCTGATCCCAACACTGGCCGCAGGACCGCCACTGGTGACCTGCTCGACCAGCACGCCGTAGGTAATGTTTGTGTTTGATGCCTGAGCAAGCTGATAGTCCATGTCCACCCCTTCTATCCCCAGGTAAGAGTGGTCAAGATAGGATCCCGTCGCTACGAGAGAGGGCAATTCGCGGATTATAGTCTGGGAGGGAATTGCGAAGCCTAGGCCCTGCGAGCCACTGATTGTCGCAGTCGTGATACCTACGACATCTCCGGCTGAGTCAAGAAGCGGCCCACCAGAGTTGCCCGGATTAATTGGAGCTGTAAATTGGATTATCCCAGATATCGAATAGTTGCCTGTAGTTGCTTCTGTAATTGTCCTGCCCAGTTGACTTATGAGGCCGGAGGTGAACGTCCCTGAGAGTCCAAAGGGCGCGCCAATGGCGTAAACCGACTGCCCCACATTCAGCCCCGATGAGTCCACCATCGTGAGGGGGAAATATTCAGAGGCAGGGGCGTTCACCGTAACAACAGCCAGATCTGCATAGACGTCGTTGCCTATCACCTTCCCAGGGTAAGCATCACCATCGGAGAATGTTACCGTCATGTTCGAGGTTCCATCGACTACATGGAAGTTAGTTATGATGTACGGCGTATCGAGATAGTCAGTCACGAAACCCGAACCCTCCACAACGGAGTACGATTCGATCGGCCCGAAGAGAGTGTTGACCGTCGTGACTAGGTCTCCTTCAATCGTGACGACGCTTCTCGAGGCATCTTTGTAAATGGCTAGGGCAGCACCGTCGGTAGAGTTCGAGTTCGTAGAGTTCACACCCCCAGACTTGTTGGTTTCAAGTTGCGACAGGCTGGACTCGAGGGCCGACACCTGGCCCTGAAGCTTCGCAGTCTCAGAACTCGAATTCGCCTTCTGTCGACTTAGAGCAGAATTGTAGTACAACACACCCGTGCCCAGGACGAGACACAACACAGCGAGAACGGTGATTACCACAACGCCTCTTCTGGCCTGCGAACGTCCTGTCGTCTCCACTTTCTTTCGTCTCTTACCTGCAAAGCGGAAGTATATACTTGATTTCCAAGAACACTCCCAAATCCGTAGTGAATTCGTGTGCGATCGGCGCCAAAGATAAGCGATAGCAACATGATAGGGGCGCCTTTCGCTCTTCGACCTGACCCTCTCCTTTAATGGGAGGATTTGTGGGGAGGTATCATGGCCTCAATTAGAATCAAGGACGATGGCTCAAAACCAATTGTGGAGGCAGGTCGTGAATCGCCCTTCAAGCAGGGCGAGTTCTATGTTTTCGAAGTCGCGGACGAAGTCGCGCGCTATTGGAACAAGATGGCCCCCAACCGAAGGGACGAAATATGGAAGCAGGCTAGGAAAGAGAACAGTGATGTTAGGCGGATTGTCGAGGGGTATGTCTACAAGCCGGCCCACACTAAGTAACCTCGCTTCGGATTTCACTTGTTGCGGCACGAAAGTCGATGCGTCATCCGAAGAACCCAAAGGTCAAGACACTAAGA
>CAZHNH010000098.1:0-9854 GCA_964533695.1 uncultured Nitrosopumilales archaeon
TTATCTCCACTCATTTTGAGCGGGGGCGAGAAGAAGAGGCTGACGCTCGCCTGCATCTTGGCGTGGGATCCAGAAGTGGTCATGCTCGACGAGCCGACAGTCGGGCAGGATGCGATTCAGAAGGAGAAGCTTGCGGGAACAATCAGGATGCTTGCGTCGACGGGGAAGACAGTTGTAGTTGTATCGCATGACATCGAGTTCCTTTGGCCGCTTCAGCCCAGGGTGATCGTCATGAAGTCTGGAGGCATCGTGGCCGACGGGCCTGCTCCAGACCTGATGATGAAGAAGGAGATGCTCGAATCCTCCAGGGTGGCCGAGCCCCAGCTCGTCTCGCTGTACAGAGAGCTTTCGAAGAGGCCAAGTGCCCCTTTCGTCGACGCACTGGACGCTAGGCTTTGGATCGAGGCGGGTCAATAGCCACATGATGTGGCTCAGCAGTGGTTTCATCTTCAGGAGGGGGAGTTCTAGGTACCACAGGCTAGATCCCAGGGTCAAGCTCTTGATCTCCGCACTCATGTTCGTCACGACGCTAATCGTAAGATCAGTGTTCCAACTCGCGATCGTGCTCGTTTTCATGGTCGCCGTAGCCGGTATCGCGATGGTTCTGAAGAGGGTGGCAAAGACGATGCTTCTAACTACGACCTTCTCTGTTTTCATATTTCTCGTAAACCTCTTCTTCACAAAGAACATTGAGACATCTGCACTCTATGCCTCGAGGTTCATCGCAATCGTCGTCTCCACGAGTATATTCTTCATCACCACATCCCCTGACGAGTTGGAACGCGTGATGAAGATGTTCAGGCTGCCGAGAGACGTGGTTTTCGCGTTCGTCACTGCAGTCAGGTTCATCCCTGTAATGATGCTCGACGCCCTACAGATAATGGACGCTCAGAAGTCCAGGGGACTGGAGCTCGAGAAGGGAAACTTACTGCGGAGGGTGAGAAACATGATCCCGATCCTAATCCCCCTGGTGGTGAACGCCGTCGTTAGGAGCGGCGAGTTGGCTGAAGCCATGGAATCAAGGGCCTACGGCGCCGTCCCACGGCCGACTTCACTCGTGGAGTACAAGGCAAGCGTCATAGACCGAGTAGTCGCGACGGGAGCGGTTGCATTATTTGCATTCGCCGCCTATTCCTTTTATTTCCTGCTGCCAACATTTATGCCGTGATTCCAGCCAAGGTAATCGCCGACGAGAGAGAGAGGGCAGGAGGAGTCCCGGAAGCGCTCATGAAACTGGGCGTCCGAGTCTACTTCAGCCAGCTTCCCGTGGCAGACTACGTGCTGAGCCCCGAAATAGCGGTAGAGAGGAAATCAGTAAGCGATCTCGTCTCCTCGGTCTACGACGCGCGTCTGTTTTATCAGGCATCCAGGATCTCGGCTTCGTTCGCGAAGCCATACCTCCTCATTGAAGGGAATCCTCTAGAGGTTAGGGAGCGCGCAAAAAATCTAAAGTCCTTTTTTGGCGCAGTCGCCAATGTAACCCTTGCCTATGGGCTCCGGGTCATCTACACTGCCACGCCAGAGGAAACTGCCATAGCCATCGCAGAATTACTAATCCAGTCGAAGGCGAAACCTCTCCTTGCCCCTCCGGATGTTGCTCCCGTCAAGGCCAAGACAATCCGTCAGCAGCAAGTTTACCTTATATCGTCCATGCCAGGAGTAGGTACAAAGCTTGCTCAAAGACTGCTGATGAAGTACGGGACACCGAGGAGAATCATGAACTTGACAGCGGGCGAAATGGCAATGACGAAAGGGATTGGATGGAAGAGGGCAGGCAGGGTTAAGGAGGTCTTGGACTCCAAGTTTACCAGAGGATTAGAGGGAAAAGGCCAGATGAGGCTAGAAGGATGAAGATCGGAGTACTCGGTGGGACGGGGACGATGGGACTAGCAATTGCCTCTCGACTCGCCCCCAAACATGAGGTGCTGATTGGTTCCAGGGTCGTGTCGAAAGCGGAAAAGTTCGCGTCGGACATCGTGGGGGCGATAGGCACAGACTATCAAAGTGCAGCTAGGAAGTGCGACAGTGCAATAGTCACAATCCCCTTCTCATCAATGGCATTAATCGACCCTCTTAGCGAAGCCCTTTCAAAGAAACTCGTTATATCGACCATCAATCCTCTGAAGGTGGAGAACGGTCTGGCTGTCTACGGACTCCAGAAGGGGTCCGCAGCCGAGACTCTGGCTGCGAGGCTTCCCAAGAGCAGGATTGCCACGGCCTTCAACAACATTCCTGCCGGGTTCTTAGGCCAGGGAAAGCTTCCGCGCATCGATGTGCTCATCGCCGCCAATTCGAAGTCGACCTTTGAAGAAGCGTCTTTCATCGTAGCGAGTATTCCTGGTCTCAGACCGCTCTACGCAGGGCCTCTCCACGAGGCTCAGGCGATAGAACGCATCACTCCCTTGGTTCTGAACCTCGCGTCAAAGAACAGGACAGGGAGCCTCGCACCTCGTTTCATCTCACGAGGAGAGAACTGCTGAGAACAGCCCGGTTCCGTTAGTGACACGCTATCGCCGCGGGAAGGGGTTGTGGAAACGTGTTGGGCTTCAACAAAAGCTATTCCAGCGAAGAACCTGCCGATCCGTAAGTCGTAAGACCGTCTTTCCAACCAGTGTAGAGAATTGGTCTATACCTCTCGAAATTCCAAAAATCGTTGAAGTTCTTGGAGGCATAACAGGCCCTGACAAGGCCAACCAGGAGGACGTGGTCCCCTAACCTTCGCCCCGAACGAACCTGACACTCAAGGGTGGCCTCGGCACACGCTACGACCGGAATATTCAGTTCGGCACCTCTTGAGTGAGCTAGGCCGCATGTAACAAGCTTGTCAGGGAACCGCCGGCCACTCGTCGAGGCAAGCTTTTCGACTGCCTTCACCTTACTCCTTCCAAGAATGCTGAGTGAGAACGCCCTCGAGTCCATAGCGAGCTCTAAAGTGAAGGAGCGAGGGTCGCAGGCGACGGCGATGAGTGGCGGTGAAGTTGAAACCGCTGCATAGGAAACTACGGGCATTGCAGAGATGCGCCCACCTGAACGCGTACTTAGGATGGCGGGGACCTGTGGGTAAAAGAGCCGATGAATCTTTGATGGTTGAACCTTCAACTCCCTTCAAACTCTGCGACCCCTCTAGATAAGCAGGACGAGAAAATGGGAAGCACCTAAGGAAGAGAGCCCGTCGTTACAGCCAGTCACAGCAGCGTCAACGGCTTATGGTGTGTTCCCTAAGTTACGAAATGCAGTATGGTCACGTCTCCCCACTCGTCAGTCCCAATAATCGTAAAGATTTCACCGGGCGTCTGGATCTGTGTGAACGAGGACCTTGTTAGCACTAAGGTCGTCAGAAGATCCCATGTTTCGTCGGAACCATTTGTGCTAGCAATCGCCTTCGACCCTTCGGCCTCGACGAGAAAGGATTGAGGGCCTGTAGAATAGGCCTGACAATCCAAAGGAGCTTGCTGCTTGAGTGGGAGGATAACTCCTGACGAGTAGTTGTACTGATCATAGTAGCCGCTCATGACCCCAATTCCGATGGGCCAACCAGCGACACAGGGTGCTCTCCAGAGCATGGTCTGGTTCACGGGCCAGGAGTCCTGCGCGGTTATATTGTCGATCGCAGAGCTGCCGTTGATCCAGACGGTTATCACCAGACCATATGGCGAAAGAACGTGAGTGGCATTGAGGTCCAAGTTGAGGGTCAGGCCGTTCGGATCGCCGACCATCGTTTCGGTGGAGAAAGTGCCTGCTGGCGTGAAGAACGCGGGCAGGGTTAGACCGGCAACTAGGACAATAACGACAACTATAAGCAGGAAAACCGTGTTGCGCACGCTCTTCTTATAAGCCGTGTCTTCTCCTGAGGTCAAGCTCGCCTGGGGGCCAGCTGCCCCTAATCCTAAGAGTTTCTAATTGCATTCAGCGCCACTATGCTGAAAGCGAACCACTGGTGAGAACCTTAGGGAAGTTTGCGGATGAGTCTGCTATTCCTTGTCGATAAACTCTTCTGCCTTCGGCGGATCGGGAGGGAGACCTTTTCGCTTCCGTATCTCTGTCACGAGGTTTACAAGCATTCCCTGAGGTACCGCCTGCCACGTCTTGAAGTGAGTGTTCCAGACGGCCTTCCCTGCAGTCGCGCCTCGCATCTTCTCGCTGAGGTCAAACGTCTCGGAGGCAGGAATCTCCCCTTCGACGACCGTCATAACCTCTTTCTGATCTATCTTGACGAGCTTCCCCCTCTTCGAGCTAATTACTCCGGTCACCGCCCCGATAAGGTCCGAGGGTCCCTTGACTTCGATACCAAGGATTGGCTCGAGAAGTGTCGGGTTCGCTGATAGCAGGGCACCTAGTATAGCGCGTCTCGACGCTGGCATAAGCTGCGCGTACGTCCTGTGGGCTGCGTCTTCGTGAGGGACGTAATTCGTGAGAACAACCTTGACACCCCTAGTGAATTCGTAGGCGAGCGGCCCGTTCTTCATGATATCGTCAAAGCCAGCCCGAATTGAGTCCATCGACTCCTGCAGGAACTGGACGCCCTTCGTCACTTCAGTCATGACGTTGCCCCTCTCGTCAATCGCCTGGAAATTCCTCGCCTGATCCGGATCCCAGCCGTGATCTCTGAGCATCTTGATGACAGTCTTCTTCTCAATGTTCTCGCTTACCGTTCCGTTGCGAATCAGCTCGATTATGTCTGGCTCCAGAGGCTCGACCTCAATGAAGATCTTGTTGTGCCTGTTCGGAGATCTTGCCATTATTGGGCCGGCTCTTGCACGGATTGTCTCACGGTAATTGATGATGGGGGGCGAAGTGATGATCTCTAACCCGGCCTGCTGTATCATGGTTGTCGCTATCTCCAAATGCAGGACTCCCATCCCGGACATGAGCGTCTCCCCCGATTCCTGGTTGATCGTGACGACAAGGTTGGGGTCCTCGATGTTTAGGCGGCGCATGACTTCGACGAGCTTCGGGAGATCTCGCGGATGTTTCGCTTCAACGGCTACAGTGACCACAGGTTCGCTCACGTAATGGATTGATTCGAACGGTGCAACTCCCTTCTGGCTCGCGATGGTCTCTCCCGACCTTATGTCCAAGCCTAAAAGTGCGGGAATGTTGCCCGCGGGCAGAGAATCCACTATTTCCCTTTGGAAGCCCATGAATATCTGCACGGACTGCACTCTGCCTTCTCTCTTGGAGTTCAGAAGGTAGATTTCGTCGCCGTTGGAAACACTGCCGGAAAAAAGACGCCCAGTTGCTACAAGCCCCGCTGCGGGGTCAACGACCACGTTAGTCACCATCATCACAGTCGGCCCCTTTTCATCGCATGTGAGCAGAGCCTTTCCAACTTCACTGCTGAGGTCTCCGCCAGACCAAATCTTTGGAATGCGGTATGCTTGAGCTACATGAGGGGGAGGATGGTGCCTTACGACCATTCCTAGCAGTGCCTCGTGCAAGGGAAGTTTCGCGCCAAGCGCCTGTGGCGTCTCTGTGGAGTAGGCATTTATGATGTCCTTGAATGACATCCCTGCAGCCCTTGCCATGTCGAAGTTGAATCCCCACCTATCCTTCGATGAGCCGAAGGCGACCTGAGCATCCTGAACTGACACCTTCCACTTTTGTTTGTACTCGGGCTCTGCGTATGTCTCGATGAGCTTGTTGAATTCCTTGACTATGTTGAAAAGCCACTCCTGCATCTTCTCGGGTGTGAGTCTGAGCTCTTTGATCAGCCGGTCTATCTTATTGATGTAGATCACAGGTCTGACCCTCTCTTCCAGCGCCTGCCTCAGCACGGTGTCCGTCTGCGTCATGATCCCTTCGACTGCGTCGACGACCACGATGGCCCCGTCCACTGCCCTTAGACTTCGTGTTACTTTGCCCGTGAAGTCGATGTGACCAGGTGTGTCAATGAGGTTTATGACGTACGGCTTGCCTTCTGTTTCATAGTATAGCGTTACATTCGCAGCCTTGATGGTCATCTGCCGCTGCTGCTCCAATTCCATGTAGTCTAGCGCCAGCGCCTGTCCTGCGACGCTTGGACTAAGCATCCCGCATGCGGCGAGAAGCGAGTCTGACGTTGTGGTCTTTCCGTGGTCCACGTGTGCGATTATACCTATGTTTCTAATCTGATCCTGGTTGTGAACAAGCTTGAGCGCCTCAGCTGTCGTCTTGAACTTCGGCATAGTTGCCTGACTTCCTAATCGGCCTGTGGGGGTTTGGGTTAAGAAGGTTTCCGTATTGTGACATCAATCCCGGCGGGAAGGCGTGGCTGACTGGTAGAGCAGAGTGACTGAAGGGAATTGCACTCGAAATGAAATTGGAGATGTGGGAGTATGTATTCGCGTGTCTGCGACCTCCGGAGTCAATGCTAGTGGGCCCTGGGAAGGTGTGCATGGAGCTTCAAGATAGTGTGGGACACTATGCCACGCGAACACATTTCGATTGACTAGGCGCCGCTAACGCATCAGTCGCCACTGAGGAATTTGAGGAATGAGAAGAATCTTGCGGCGGGCACCCGCTCAACCGAGACCGAGTCCGTGTAACTGGTTTTAATTGAAGGGGTAGCTGTCAGCCGCCATGCTGAACCTCTCGAAAGGCAGTAATTACTCTCAAACCTAAATACGCTCACATGCTGCACAATCCCGTGGACAAATGGCAGATAGTGGGTATTTTGCTTATCCTAGTAGGGATCACTTTGCTTGCACTACTTGCCGGGTTCATATTCACAATATTAGTCACCCTCCTTAAGTTGATAGGTGTATTCGTAGGTATCATCTTGGTCGTCGGAGGAGTTGTACTGATCACCGGACGCCATTGGATAGGAAGAAGGCGGACGTGGTGGGGGAGTTCAGCCTCGAGCACATGAGAAGGCTGAACCCATCTCCAAGTTTCCTCCCGGATGGACAACTCCCTAAACTTCGTCGCCGGGCCAAAGGTTCAAGGCGGTGGAGTCTTTCCGCAGGTTTCTTGAGGAGCCTTCGGTGATGGCTTGAGCGATGGCTACCTGTACCCTCGTTGCTCGTTACCGAATTTCTGCGCATGTCGAGACTCCGCAGGCCTCACTTGGAGCTCGCCGGTCGAGCCCATCCTGTTGATCCCAAGCGTAATGCTCTCGCCTGGAGGAACCTTAGATAGCGCGAAGAGAAGATCCTTCGTCTGTCTGACCTCTCCTCCGTCAGCGCCGAAAACGACATCGCCAGGTCTGAGGCCTGCAAGACTCGCGGGGCTGCCAGGCGTGACCTCAGCCACCAAAAACCCAGTTGTTGACTGAATCCCGTATCTTCGGGCGAGCGCAGGACTGACGTCGACTCCTGAAATGCCAATCCAAGGCCTGACAACACTTCCCTTTTCGAGTATATCTTGCGCAATGCGTTTCACTGTGTTGATAGGAATCGCAAAGCCCATCCCTTGCGCATATGGAATCATCATCGTCGTGATCCCAATCACCCTGCCATCAAGATCGGCGAGAGGCCCACCGCTGTTTCCGGGATTGACTGCCGCGTCAGTTTGAAGCAACCCCTCAAAGATGAAGTCGGTGCCTGGCAGTGGTCTTCCCTTGGCACTCAAAACACCGGTAGAAACAGTGGGACCCCCCGGGAGTGCGAGGGCGTTCCCTATCGCGAGGACGAACTGACCCACCTTCACCGACTCGGAATCTCCAAGGTCTGCTGCGGGTAGGTCGTTCGCTCCGAGTCTTATCACGGCAACGTCGGTTGCCTCATCTGATCCTACTACTTCCCCCACGAGAGTCCTCCCGTCCTTGAACCCAACGTGCACCTGGCTGGCACCATCGATGACGTGATTGTTCGTGATGATGAGCCCTCCCTTGTCGAGGACTATCCCTGACCCCTGCCCCTCGAGTGGGACGACCCCAAAGAAGCGCCTTTCCAGCCGTACGGAACTGACGCTCACAATACTTTCGCTGACCTTCTCAACCGCCTCTACCACGCGATTCTCAAAATCCGTTGGAACCAATTCTTAGGACTCCCAGCGACTGTTACCATGCTCCCTTTTGGACTTATCTCAGGCGGGAGGTCTTTCTTGGCTATTGTAGAATGAGTAAGACGATCAAAACCTTCTTTGTTCAATGACTGAACCCGAAATAGCTGGAAGCAAGTCTTATTTGTCGGTAATCACTACATATGAAACTAGAGTTAGACTTGAGCGCAGACGCAGACGCCGGATTAGACGAGGATGTCTTCGAATCGTGCAAGACTGTCCACGCGACTTGGAATGAGATGACCAGAACTTGGACCCTTCCCACCATTCACGCCATCGGACTAAAGGAACCTGCTAGGTTCAACGAGTTGAAGAGGAGGATTGAGGGCATCAGTGCAACCTCTTTAGCCGAGCGTCTCACCCAGTTGGAGAAGTTCGGCGTGATCCAAAGAAGGGTCATTCCCGCGTCACCCCCAAAAGTCGAGTACTCGCTAACGGTAAAGGGCCAGGAGGTCTATAGAATACTCTGTGCGCTGGCAAAGTGGTCAGAGAGGTGGGCCGACAAGGACAATGACGACCCCGTACTTCAGGTCCACTCTTAGATCGGTTACCTCAACTCGGGTTGCTCTTTTGCCGATCCTTTCTTGGAAAGTCTGTAAAATGTGAACCCAAGTATTGTCGCGGCCAGGATTGGCAGAAAGGCGAAGAGTGTGAGGGAGATAGGCTGCTTGGGAATACTGTCCAGCTGCGATGGCACCCCTGAGATGCTGCTAGGACTGATGGCGGAATAGTAAAAGCTGACAGGCGCGCCGGCACTAGCCATACTTGAAGTGACCATTTCCGTGACATTGGACGATGAACGTACAGCACTCGAAACTGTCGGGGTCTCAGCAGGACTGGCCCCGGCCGCCGCAAGGGCGACAATTCCGAGCCCTAGCAGGGTTCCAACAATGACCCCCATTATTGATCTCCCCGGCCTCATAGGTGCCGATAGCTTCCTTGCGTGTACATAGTTCTACTCATCAGAACGGTTTCCTCCTCCAGACCCGCCAAGCCTCATACCAGAACGCGGCTGCGCCTCCTACGGTGCCGATGAGTGCGTAAACATCCAATTCGTTCCAATCAATCAACACATACGCAACCGCCAATGTGGTGAAGAAGGCCGCGTAGAACCCAAGCCTTGGGAGCGTGAGACCCCCGACACTCACGAATGAATGGAGAATCCCTGAATCGACCTTCTTTGCGAGCACATAGCGTTCGTATTCATCCTTTTCGACCACCCCTAGGCCGACAAGCTTGTCGAGGTGGTGAAAGGCCACACTTGGGCTCGAGAAACCAAGCTCTTTCTGGATTTCGCGAACGCCTGCTGCCTTGCCATATCGGAGAAGATAAAGGTAGACCTGAAGCGTCTTGCCACGGAGCTCGAAATCAACTCTGTCGCGCTGAATCCCCGACAACGCGCACAGACTACCTGATTTGAGAGATAAGCGCTTTGCTGTTCTCATGCGTGGAACAGCTCGTTCTCGAATGTGAGACTTGGTCCAAAGTGCCATTCCAGGAACAATGAGCGCCTGCAATACGTGCCGTCTCCCTACCAACCCCTGCAACATGACCGGTTCTGCTGGTGGCATCGAATCACCCCTCATCAACGTCGTTGGGGACATTGCGGAAGTGGCAGCGGTCGCCGTGGTCCCGCTAAAACGCGAAGGAAGGAATCAGAGGGAAGTCATACAGTAGGCGACTGGACGGTCTTCATGCGTTTCGACTTCTTGTAGTAATAGTAAATGACAATTGGACCCGAAAGCAGGAGGACTGCTACCATTCCCAGCATTGCGTAGGAGAGAATATCTACGGTGCCTGCGGGGACGTTCGAAAGGAACGGACTTGGAATCACTTTTCTATCCGATTGGGCCTTCCTTGAGGAGGTTTATAGA
>CAZHNH010000099.1:0-5579 GCA_964533695.1 uncultured Nitrosopumilales archaeon
TTTGAGCATCCTAGTTTGAAGGGCTTCGGAGACCCTCTTCGATATATCGCTCTGGATCTCGAACACGTCGTCCAATTCCCTGTCATAGCTGTCGGCCCATAGGTGCTTGTCGCGCGAAGCGTCGATCATCTGCACCGTGACACGAAGCTTGTTGCCTGACTTGCGGACGCTCCCCTCAATCACGGTCCCCGCCTCGAGCTCCTTCGCGACCTCTTTGATCGGCTTGGGCGCCTTCTTGTAAAGCATCACCGATGTCCTTGAAATGACCTCCACCTGCTCTATCTTCGACAGCGCGGAGATCAACTCCTCCGTCATTCCGTCAGAGAAGAACTCGTCGTCGGGATTGGGGCTCATGTTGGCGAAGGGGAGTACGGCGACCCTCCTTCTGTCGAGCGTCGCCCCGCGCGCCGAGTCCTTCGACTCCCAAGGCATCTCCATCTTGTAGACTTCCAACGGTGCCATCACGTTCTTCAAAGTCTTTGCGCCAAGGAAGATCAGGGACAGGTCGGTCTTGTTCAGGATCTGGTCGTATACCTGCCTTGTCAAGCAAACGCCATCCTCTTCGGCCAGAGGTTCAACCCTAGAAGCGACGTTGACGGCGTCCCCCGATACGTCGCCGCCTGACTCGAGTACATCTCCTAGGTGGAGGCCAATCCGGAGATGGAACCTCTTGTCGGACTGCTTGGAGGCGTTAAATTCTCTGGCAGCGACCTGGATGTCGTATGCGCACCTTGAGGCCTCCAAGGCACTCGCAAAGACGACTAGGAACGCGTCGCCGATCGTCTTGATCTCTCTGCCGTTGTGTCGTGGAAGGATCTTCCTCACGAGCCCCCTCTGCTCATCGACGAGGGCGAGCGACAGCAACTCGTCTCTCTGCCCGAGTGCCGTGTATCCAACCATGTCAGTGAACATGATGGCGGCCAGCTTGCGCTGCCCTTGGGACAAACTGTTCACAATCGCCGCGCCCGGCGATAAATCCATTGTGGAACCGGTGAATAGGGATCGACCCATGGCGCAAAGCTAAACTCCTACACCCGCAGCTTCTTGAGCCATGGACACTTATGAGGCAATCATCACCAAGCTGGACGTCCGCGACTTCGCCCAAAGACACGTCGGCGATGACGTCAAGGCTAAGATCCTTCAGGCGGCCAGGTTCACTGGCTCCTCTATGAACACGCAGCACTGGCGCTTTGTCCTCATTCAGGACCCGAAGAACCTTGCTACCCTCGCCCAGGATAGCACTACCGGGCCGTGGGTCAGGGGCGCAGACTTCGCGGTCATCATCAGCATAGACCCTAAGGTCCCTGGCTCCACTATCGACGCTGGGAGGGTGCTCCAGGACATGGAGCTGGCTGCTTGGAACTTCGGCGTCGTCTCCCGCCTCTTCACTGGGTTCAAGGAGGCCGAGTTAAGGCGCGACTTCGGCATCCCACCTGATCTGAAGCCAGCGGCTGTCCTGGGGTTCGGCTACCCGGCGAGAAAAATCAGGGGAAGGAAGTCGAGGAAGTCAATCGAGGAGCTCGTCTCCTCGGAGTTCTATGGGAGGAAGTTTAGATCCGCAGAGTGACCGCCCGGGATGCAGATAGTTCTCAAGACTCACGGTTGGACAGAGCCTCATAGATCCTGACAAAACTTCAAATCATAAAGCCGTCTCGCAGATGCGTGGATTCCTTCTCGGTCCATTTTAGGTTCAGTCAGCACTTCGATTTCTCCGCAGAAGAAGCGTTCCAATGGTGCACCGATTATGCGGCTGGTGATCTCGTGCTCATGGGTGACGAGGGGCACAGGAACGTACAGCGAGTCAACGACGACACATTCATCCTGACTGATGATTTCGAGACTAAGGAGGGCAGGTTGACCAAGGAGAAGCTGGTCCGCATCTACCCGGAGAGCCTCAGCTGGACAAATACAAGGATTAGTTTCGACGGGAAGTTTTCGCAATTCCTCTACCAGATAGTGGCAGAAGGGAAGGGGGGCTCGCGGCTAGATTTCACTGGATCGCAGATCTTTCCGGGGAAGAATCCTGGAAGGGCAAAACTCACGGCGATGGCAAAACGCCTCGTCATAGAAGACTCGGCAAGCTGGCGGAACCTGGCGAAAGCGATGTCCGAGGAACTTTCGAAGTAGCCTCCTTCACACGACAACCTACCCCTCTCCATTTGCTTCGAAGAGGGTGTGAACGAGGACCGATCTGTAGGTTCACTCGAGCCTGAACAAGATCAGAAGGATGGCCACGACGAGCGCAGATGCCACCACTCCCTTCAGTATCCGTTCAAAGCGCGCCTCGACCTCGGCCGAGAGCGCGTCTCCATGTTTCTTCTTCAGAGCCTTGTAGGGCCTCGAGGCGTTGATCTCTACATACGCCGTCGTGAATCCGAAGCAACCTCCTGCAAGAGCCTGCAAGCCGAAAGAATTTGTCTGTGCCACGGATCCGGCAATCACGGGAAGGAAACCCCAGCTTAAAGCGAACCATACTTCGGTATGAAATCGACCTTCAAACAACTCGAGGTTGTACGACAGGAGGAAGAAGAGCTCGACCAGGCCGATCGGAATCAGCCACGGAGCGTAGCTCAGCGCAAGGTACGCGCCTAGGGTCAGGGCAGGGACCATGGCAATGACAGCAAGGGTAGCGAGCTGGCTCCTCGTAAGAAAGGCACCCCAAGGTCTGTTGGGGGCCAGCGCATCGAGGGCGTGGGAAGAGACACCGACCGAAAGGAAGTAGACGATCGAGATCTCTGCAACCCTGGCCCAGTCCACACCTCCGGGGGCAAGCATCGAGCCAGTGACGACATAGCTGACATTCATGAGAGTGTAGGGGATGAACGTCATTCCGACGAAAAGCCTGAAGCCGGGGGGCCCGAATCCTGGGACATACCACTCGTTGCGCCGAGTCGTCTGCTCGTCCCCTTCACTCACGGTAGTGTCCGGGAATCCGTGGTCTTTGACTGTTTCCGGGAGTGGTTTCTTGTAACTAGATCGACTCGATGGCCAGAGTGTTCTGATCGTAGGGGGTATTCCAAGCGGATGCACTAACATCATTGATTATGGATTTCTGAAGACCAGTTGTTCATTTGGTCTTCTCCCACACCGCCAGACCACCAGAAGGGCGGGGGTTCGTCGTGGGGAGGAGGCTTGGTTTGGCGCCAAGCATAAGGGCCGGTCGGCACGGAACCCTGGATGCGATGGACAGCCACGCCGGCGACAAACGGCGCAGTGAAATGCATGGTGCCGCACTGGAGATTTTCGAAGGACTGGCAGCATCGTACGAGAGGGTGCTGGATGTTGCCACCCTGGCACAAGATAGGTACTGGAAGCGCTGGGTTTGCGAAAACGTTGGGGTGAAGTCAGGCGACCTCGTGTTGGACATCGGATGTGGAACGTGTCTCCTGGAGGAGCAGCTCGACAGATGCGGATGCAACCTGGTCGGCCTCGACCTCACCGAAAGGATGATCAGAATCGGCATGTCGAAGGAGATTCCAGGCGTGGAAGGTCTGGTCCACGGAGACGCAGAGTCTCTCCCCTTTCCCGATGGCATCTTCGATGTGGTCGTTTCTTGTTATGTCCCAAAATACGTAGACGTTGCAAGGTTTGTGAAGGAGGCGTCAAGGGTTATGAAAGACGGAGGCAGAATCGCTCTCTATGACTTTGTGCGACCCAATGGGCTCCTCTCTCCATTCCTGAGGCTCTACATCGGGGGCGTGCTGCCTGTTGTAGGCCGCCTCCTAGAATTCACGAAGAATGAGACAGCAATTACCTTCAAGAACTTGCCTCGAATCATCAATAAGACAACTTGGGACAAGGGCATAGCTGAGGCTTTCGAATGCGAATGCGTGCGCACGCGAGCCTTCAAGGCCCTTTCCCACGGGGTTGTGGGCGCATATTCAGGGACCAAGACTGATCCACGAGGTCCAATGAGTGATGCACGATCTCCTTCATGAAGTTGCTACTGGCTCACGGCTTAGGTGCTCGTGAACAATCTTCCACCCGGGCTCGAACCTCTTCAGAACGCACGTCCCACGCCCTTCCCCAAGATTCCTGAATCTTCCTTTGACCACGCCTGTCCAATGATATGAAAAGGTGCATACAGCGACCCCTTCTGCTTTGACCAACCATCGGAAATTGTCCAGCCAATACTTCTCGTCTTGGATCTCGAAGCCCCATGTCTGGTTGAAAGCTCCCCGTATCGAATCCTTCCCAGAAAATGAGCCGTCGTTAAACCAGAACACCGCATCATCCGAGATGAAAGGGTCTACTTCGTCGAAGCGATGGCTAGCTGAGCTTCTCTCGTAGAGTTGCATGAATTCCTCTGGCGTCAAGTAAGGTGATCCTCGCCTGAACGCACAGATAAGTTAGCGGTATTGTCATTTCGATTTACTGCCAGACTCTCACCTTCTGATCGATTAAGGGTCAATACCAGTATCTTTCACTTCGGCGACCAAGCACGTGAATCACGATTACGGCTTTTCGACTCCAAAGACGTGTCCCAACGCGAGACCGTCGATAAAAGAGACAGCCATAAGTCGATTCATCCCTGAGTTCATACCCGCCAAGACTGTCGAAACAGGCGAGCTACAGCTGTAGCTACCACGTCAAGGAATGAACTAGCCTTCCGCATGCTCGGCAGACTTCTGTTCGATTGAACGCACTTCCGAGCAGCAGCCGCAACAGCAGCAGCAACAGCAATTGCAACAGGGCATGGAACTCACCCCGCCACTATCATGCACCGCAGGATAGTTATTGACTGCACCGACAAGTGTATCCGTCTCCCTTCTTTTCAATCTCGCCATAGTTCAGTAGCCGTCTGAGGATTCTCGAAACGACCTCTTGGTGAAGACCCAACTTCTCCTTCAGAGCCGAAAATGTTACGGACTTGCTGCTGTTGCAAATCGCGAAGCAGACGGCGGTCTCCCTATCGGTCAACTGGAGACGGTCTTCGGCGGTATTCACATCAGGGCAGCAGAACGTCGTCAAGAGTACTTGGAATCAACTCACCTAGCCTATTTATTGACTCACACGGAATGAGAGGTTCTGGCTCAAGCCACGTAAAGCGGTCGCCTGCTGTCGATGGGATAGGGTTCATGCCCTTCAGTGAAGAACACGGTGCTCATGGTGATGTACCCGCATCTCATGCAGCGGCACAGCAATTCCTTTTCACCATTATCAACCAAGTAGTGTTCCGTCTTGAGTTTGCACCGCTCGCAGTCCATCCTAACAATCTGCTCTCTCAGCAAAGCAGGTCTGCGCTTCATGAGAGTGACAAACTTGGCATCTTAAATCCGCTTCGCCTCAGGTGCAGCATTACTGGTCTCTACACCTTTCTGGGGGTCTCGTCTTGCCCCACTTAGGTCCCGGCTGCCCGTGACTTAAGGATCCGAAGTCAGCACTTGGAACCACCTCATTGCGTTTCTATCGGGGTCCTTGAGGTCGAACCAGCTGATCACGTCCGGACTCGTTTCAATTTTGGGGACCGAGATTCCGACCTTTTGCAACCTTTCTCGCTCTCGAACGAGGTCCCTGACTTCAAACAGGATGGTCCAGCTCGAATGTCTCACTTCTCCTTTCACTATTTGCACCCAGGC
>CAZHNH010000100.1:0-2947 GCA_964533695.1 uncultured Nitrosopumilales archaeon
TCGGCCTCTCGCTGGCCGACTTTCTTGATGCTTGCAAAGCCAAGGACCCTCCTCTGCCTCTCGGCGACTAAGATCTTCGTATTCGGGCTGCTAAGCGTGCTGGTCAGGAACGCTTCGGAGGCTATCTCCTTGATCGCTTCACCGTCGGCGCCGGTGAACCCCAAGGCGTCTGGTCCCGCCTCACTCCAAGAACGCAAGAAGAACGCCCCAAGAGCCACTGCGTCCCCCTCCCTCGCAATCCTTACCACCGTCTGAGGCTTCAATGCAATGCGTTCCCATCCTGGATCTCCTCATTTATCTTCGCAGGCGAGGGCGTCTATCCGCACTTCGCTCAAGTGACCTGAACGGCTCTATGTTCAACGTAGGCCCTTGGATCAGGCAAACCTTTACTTGAGATGGGGGCGCACCTTCAGCACGAAGGCGGATGGACAGGGCGGACATCTCGCTGTGCCTTTCACTCATGGCCAATTCTAGGACTCCATACCATGTGCTTGCGGCCAAGCTCGGACTGTCCATCAATGCTGTCCACAAGAGAGTTGGAGCCCTAGTGGAATCAGGAATAATCCGAGCATTTACAGCGCACCCGAGTCTGATTTCTCTGGGTGCAGTCGCTGTTTGGATTTACGGGAGGTCCGAGGCAGCTCACCCCGGCGAAGCCCATGTGCGACTGAGCGCCGACGACCGCACCTACTGGGTGGCTAACTCCGGAGGTGGCTATATCTACGTTGGAGGATACTTGAAGAGCCTCTCCGAACTCGACTCATTCGTGGCTTTCGTGAAGAGCCAGGGGGAACTGGGAAATCCAGTCGTGGGAATCATGCCGCAGATGTCAAGTCGTCACCCTGAAGAGAGCCTCCGCCCACTAGATTACCAGATACTTGGAGTTCTGCAAAAGGACTCGCGCAAACCTGCAAGCGAGGTCGCTTTGGAAGTCAGAGCGTCGGCAAAGACGGTTCACCGTCGACTGGAAAGGATGTTAGAAAGGGGCCTGGTAGACTTCTCGATTGATTGGTACCCAGACGCCTCGAACGACATCGTCTCCCTCTGCCACGTGGAGGCGGCTGAGCACTTCGACCGGCAGAAGGTCCTGGAGAAACTTAGGGAGAAGTTCTCCCAGAACATCCTAGTCGAGATCCTATTCAGCAACATGCCGAATGAGTTAGCCTTGTTCATGTGGACCAACTCCATGAAGCAGATGGAAGATCTCCGGGAAGGAATTGGGAAGGCGGTCGAGGTCAAATCAGTCATCTTGAACGTCCTTCAGATCGGGTACATGTTCGATACGTGGCGGGACAAGCTCGTGGAAGAGAAGGCGCTCTCTGCAACGAGAACTAACCGGTAGGAGTCCTGTCCTAATTTTCAACCATCCAGGTGAAGAATCGCCCATCCTAGGCCTCGCGGTGTCCGATTCGCGTCTTCGATGGTTGACGTGAACCTAACAACTCCAAAGTGGTGGGAACTGCCATGCAGCGGGAGATTAGTCAGGCAACGACCGCAATCGACATCGAGGGGCTCACCAAGGACTACGGCGACGTCAGGGCAGTGGACGGCCTCACTCTATCAATCCCTTATGCTGAGGTGTTCGGGCTTCTGGGGCCTAACGGCTCGGGAAAAACGACGACCATCAACTGCCTCACAGGAATCCTGAATCCGACCTGCGGAACGATAAGGGTAGGAGGATTCGACGTCCGAACCCAGGGGGAGGAGGCCAGACGAATAATGGGGGTTTCACCCCAGGAGACGGCCGTCTACCAGTACCTCACCGGGAAGGAGAACGTCAAATTGTTCGGAGAGTTGTACTCGGTCAGCAAAGGCACACTCGGACCAAGGGTCGACTATGTGCTTGAGAAGGTCGGCCTGCTGGAGGAATCAGGGCGCAGGGTGGGCAAGTACAGCGGGGGCATGAAGCGGAGAGTAAGCATCGCAATGGCACTCGTCACGGACCCGAAGATTGTCCTGCTTGACGAGCCGACCGTTGGGATGGACCCACAAGCAAGGAGATCGGTCTGGGACTTCGTATCTGAGCTCAGGGACAAAGGCAAGACCGTTGTCCTCACGACCCACTACATGGAGGAGGCGGCCGAGCTCTGCGACGAGGTCGGGGTCATCGACCACGGCAGGCTCATCGCGCTTGGTTCCCCGACCGATTTGAAAGAGAAGTATCATGCACATGACCTCGAAGACGTCTTCATCCAGCTGACCGGACGGAGTATCAGGGAGGAGACCTGAACATGCAACTCGGACGTGCCTTCGCCCTGGCAAAGAAGGACTGGAAGAGGATATTCAGGGAGCCAGCTTTCCTCTTCATGATCATCCTATTCCCAGTGATGCTCACAGTCGCCTTTGGGACATCCTTCGGCGCAGTCGGCGGGTCTCGGGCCACCTCTTTCAACTTGGGGATGGTTGCGCTGGGAGGGAACTCCACCTCGACGACCGAGTTCTACCATGACATGCAGGAGACCGGGGCACTGAAGGTAACAAGCTACCCTGACAATGGGACTGCCCAGTCCGCGCTGAGCCAGGGGAAACTGCAGGCCGTTATACTGCTGCCGGCCGGCTTCGACAAGACTGCCGAGTCCTTCAAGGCGAACCCCACCGAGCCAAGCAAGTGGACGAACTCCACCCTGTCGATGTACTTTGAAAGAGGATCAGCTCTGACGGCTCAAGTGATACCTGCCATAGCATCCCAAGTGCTCGACCAGGAGATACTCGGAGCGAAGCCAACGGTTCAAGCTTTTCCTGTCTCTATCTCGGCCCCGTTTCAGGTAGCTGCGAAGGAGAGCTCTGTCTTTCAGTCCTTCGCGCCAGGGCTCTTCGCATTTGCTTCGATCTACATGATCATGACAGTGGCCCAGTCCTTCACTGGTGACAGGGAGAACGGGCTGCTCCGGCGAATCCTGGTGACTCCGACCACCAGCACTGACATAGTCATGGGTTCCGTCATAAC
>CAZHNH010000101.1:0-4382 GCA_964533695.1 uncultured Nitrosopumilales archaeon
TTACCCACAGGGACCATGGTGATTACCTCCGCCGGACAGACGATTTCACAGATGCTGCATCCAGTGCACTTCAGCGGGTCGATGTCCAGCTTTCCTCTGAATCTCTCGGTGACGACCTTGTCACCGAAGGGATACTCTTCAGTGACTGGCTTTTCTAGGGCAGTCCTGAACATCTCACCCACTGCCTGACCGACCCCTCTTCTTGACACCACTATCACCTGAACACCAATACTATCGCTACTGCTAGCTGGGCGAGGCTGAGTGGAGTGATGATTGTCCAGAAGAGGCGGGTCGCCTGATCAATCCTAACGCGGGCGAGTGCGGTCTTTATCGCGAAGATCAGGAAACCGACTGCGAAGAGCTTCACGAGGAAATAAATCGCATAGAAAACAGACTGCACGTATGCGGCTGAGCTCACCACGGGGCCGCTCGGTCCTCCCAAGAATAGGCTGACCGCAAGCGCTGAAAGGAAGACGTAGCTAAGGCTCTTCGTGAGTTTCACATAAGCAAGTGTGTTCCCGGAAAACTCGGTCATCCACCCACCTACGATTTCTGTCTTCGCGCTTGGTATGTCGAAAGGAGGCTTTTCAAGTTCGGCAAGGGCGGCGATGATGAATACCGCGAAGGCGATTGGGGCTAGGACGATGTACCACATCGAGCCCTGGGCTGATGCAATACCCTGAATTGAATAGCTCTTCGCCAGGATCGCAGGTGTAATCATCGAAAGAATGAGCGGGACCTCATAACTAGTGTACTGAACGACCAATCTCCCCACTGCGATGGTGGAGAACCTTCCAGCTGACGCGTATCCGAGCATGGCCGCCATGAGCGTCGAGAATGCGAGGATGAATAGCATGAAGAGCAGGTCAAGCGGGTGGTTGAGTATTCCCTGGAACCCAAGAACAGGAATGAAGGCAATCCCAATCGCAGGAGCCGCGAAGTACAGAGCCGGACCCCAACGCAGGACGAATGTGTCGCTGTGGGCAGGAATGATCTCTTCCTTCGAGGCAAGCTTGAAGAAGTCTGCGACCGGCTGGAGGATTCCGAATGGACCGGTGACAACAGGACCGAGCCGGCCTTGCATTCTAGCCGATGTCTTTCTGTCTAGCCACTCGAAAAGAAAAGCGAGCCAGACGAAAAACGTGAGCCCAGGGAAGAGCAGGAGTTGCGAGACCTGCAGGAGGTTCACCTTGATTTCCTCCCCTTGTAGTATTCAATCCCGTACTTCCGTAGATCCTCGCCGCTGATTGACCAAGACTTCGGCTTGCCAGCTTCGACGACTGAAATCCTGTCCATGCACCCAAAACACGGGTCCATGCCCGTTAACACGATGGGCACATCAGCCAATGTGTGACCCTTCAGCATCTCTGTAGCCGTGAGGATGTTCGCCACAGTCGAACTCCTCACCTTGACCCGCTCCGGTGAGCTTCCGCCCTTCGACTTCACAAAGTAGAACAACTCCCCTCGTGGGGCCTCGACGTGGAAGGTTGACTCCCCTTGTGGGACTACCCTCGGGACGCTCACCTTGTAGGGACCTAGCGGCAATCTCTCGACGGCGGTCTTTATCATCCAAGAGGACTCGCGAATCTCGTTGAGGCGAATCTTCAACAGCGAGGCTATGTCGCCGTCGTTGCTTGTCTGGACGCGAGGGGGAACTTCGTCATAAGCGGCATATGGGTCTTCGACCCTCACATCTCTCGCTATTCCCGTGCACCTTAGCAGCGGGCCAACAGGGCAGAGCTTCCGCGCCGTCTCCTGGGTTATGCGTCCTACACCCTTCGTCCTTACCGAGAAGGTCTCCTCAGACTGGACGAGTGTCTCGTAGTAATCCACCCTCTTCTCGATGTATTCCAAGTCGCTCTTGATCTTTGCCGCAATCCCATCAGGAAAGTCCATCCTCACTCCGCCTATCGTGGAATATGATTTGTGGACACGGTTCCCCGTAATCGCCTCTTCGAGATCAAGAACCCTCTCTCTGTCCTTCCACACCCACATGAACAGAGTGTCGAAACCGGCCCAGTGCCCTACAAGTCCCAACCAAAGGAGGTGGGAGTGTATCCTTTCGAGCTCGGCTACTATCAGTCTGATGTACTTCGCCCTCTTCGGGACCTCGAACGCCGTAAGGTTCTCCACCGCGTGAGTGTAACCTAAGCTGTGAGCGAAGCTGCATATTCCACAGATTCGCTCAAAGAGATAGATGTTCTTGACCCAGGTTCTTTCCTGAGCAGCTCGTTCTATGCCTCGGTGGACGTACCCGATCCGCGGGACGACCTGAACGATCCGCTCGCCTTCCAGTATGAGTTTGAAGTACTCAGGTTCTTTAAGTGAAGGGTGGATCGGCCCGAATGGCATCACGCTCTCCGGAGAGTATTGCATGAGCCCCGCGCTAAGCTCCTTCCGCTGTTCTGGGTTAGTTTCTTCAGTCAAGCTCCAACAACTTCCTGATCTTGTCGGGATCGGCCTCCTTCCTAAGGGGAGGTGGTGCGTTTGCGGGGTACTTGTCGGGCAAGAGCAGCTTCTTTCCGAGGTAAGGGTTCCCCTCGAAAGCGACTCCTAGAAGATCCTGTATTTCGGCCTCGTAGAGGACAGCCGAAGGCAGCGATTCCGTAATCGACTTGATTCTCGGGTTTGTTTTGGGGAGGGCAGTTCTTACTACCAAGAACGACTTCCCTTGCCAGAATTGGTAGAGGATGCCGATCTCCTCTCCAAGGTCCAGTCCAGTTATCGTGCTGAGATGGTAGAAGCCAGGCATCGATGCAACAGTCTTGCACGCTTCGAGGACCTTGTCTGGTGGGACTACCAAGTCAACTGACTTCACATGAGAAACGACTGACCCTCCGAGTCTGGCAGCAAGCTCTGCAACCGTGTCACTGGACAACTGGTTTCTCCACCTCGACAGGGTCGGGAGGCCCTCCCGTTACCAGCTTCAGGATGCCATAGATGATCGCCTCTGGCCTTGGCGGGCATCCAGGGATATAGAGGTCCACCGGTATAACGGAGTCGATGCCCCGACCGGCGTTATAGCACTCCTTGTACACACCTCCACCGAGGGCACAAGCACCAATCGCGACGACGTGTTTCGGCTCTGGGATCTGGTCGTACACGGCTTTGAGTCGATCCTTCATCATGGAGTTTACCGTTCCAGTCACCAATAGGACATCGGCGTGCCTCGGGCTAGGTACAAGCTCCACACCCAATCTTTCTGCGTCATACCGAGGGGTAAGAGCAGCAAGTATCTCGATGTCGCAGCCATTGCACGAAGCGGCATTGATGTGGAAGACCCAGATGGACCTCTTTCTTGCCCATGGGGTCAAGCCTGCCTTAAAACTCGCCACCCCCTGAAGAAATGAACCACCATACTGTGACCGTGAGGACGCTCCCAGCGCCCAAGAGGAATAACAGTGGATAGGTCATCGACGGAGCCTCAAACGAACCTGCAAGAATCAATGCGAGTGCCTCAACTACAAGGAATAGCGCCGCGAAAATGAAGAGGTTCGACCTGTACAGTCCTCTCGGTGGAATCGACTCTTCGCCACCAGTGAAAGGCTCGTATTTTGGACCGGTCCCAGTGCTTCTCCTTCCAAGCTTCCCAACAAAATAGAAGACTATGATATCGGCGACGACGATAATCAGTGGCCCCAGAACGGCGTCGGTTGCAGCCGTCAACGCCTACCCTCCGCGAGTCCTGCTATCATCGCTACTAGCCTATCGCATGATTTCCTGACAACAGGCGAGAGTCCCTCACCTACGAGTGTGGAGTCCGGCTGAATTCCAACAAGATATGTGTCAGCCGCGTTCTCGGCGACTCCTGGAATCAACCTCAAGGGTATGTTGTGGGTGGCAAAAAAACCGAATCTTGTCTCGCTCAGACGTGCAAAGACTATTGCCCCAGGCTCTGTCTTGGCTTCTACAGCGTCGATAATCATTATCCTCTCACCCCTAGACGCAAGGGCAGATATGAGCCGCTCCGGGTTGGAAGAGAGCCCATGTATTCTCGCGAACTCCGATGCCCGGCCGAGCGTTCGTCGGAGCATGGCAACGGCTTCGAGGCCCACCGCGTCATCCCCTCTAAGTTGGTTTCCTATCCCGAAAATGTGAAGCACCCCTTGGCAGTTGAGAATACACTCGCCTAGCTGAGAGCGTAGACTCTCGAACTCCTCCTTACCCCCTCCTGTCCGCCCCAATCGACCCATGCTGTCTTCAGGTCTAGCGCATCCTTCACGACCGGCAACTGACCGCGGGGCGGACACGTGAAGGTTGGATCTACTATGTGATGGTGTCTCTCCTCTTTGTTCTCTAACTCCAGGAATTGGAGGATTCTGTCCGCGCGCAATTTCTCGTTGAACGCGGGTCAAACCCAAGACCGGAGTAATTAGGGTGTC
>CAZHNH010000102.1:0-5844 GCA_964533695.1 uncultured Nitrosopumilales archaeon
TATCGACAGCGAGTATGAAATTCTGTCCTGAGTCAGTCACATTGAAGGCTATGCTTGTCTTTAGGGACTTCGTGCTTTCCTGCCATTTCTGATCCTGGACGAGAGCGGCCTGTACCTGTGAGAAGTACTCATCGCTGAGAAACTTTGTCATGCCTGGGCGTCACTACCTAACGCTCTGCTTTTGAGCTTGCCGATGGAGCCTGAGCTTAGGACCGTCGTAAGGTGCGCTCCTCCCACGCGCAATTGTTCGCAATCTCTTCGTATAAGCGGGGCTGACCTACCTGTCGTCTTGACTATGACTGCCCGGCAGTTCCCGTCGACCGGAATGACGGTGGCCTTGCCGTATCTCGATTCGAGAACCACGGCAAGATCCATCCTGTCAGAGTCTGAAAGCTCGCTGTCGGACATAATGAGGACATACCTCTTGGGCATTTTATCCCCCTCCGCCAAACAGGAGCCGCGAGTAGAACTCTGCAATGTCTCCACGGACCAAATACCCGCGCGGCTTTACCCTGACTCTTACGGGATCCGCTGTGCCCTCCTCGAGGCTCCCTTCGACGAACCGCTGTTTGTCAAATCGCAAGTAGAGGTCCGAGTGCTCATCGAGCAGCCCTCCGAGGCTTTTCGCCATCCTTTGTTTCGTTTCTGTCCCCAGCTCAGCCGAGATCCGGCCGAGGACTCCAGCTGCGGCATCCCCTGTGAGGTGATACCTCACCAATATTATCGGGTTACCGTGATGCCCCTCCATCCTTTCTTCGTTCGGTTGAGTGGTGACCGAGAACATGGCGGAGACTGCGGCGGAGAGTTTCGCGGAGTCCTCCGTGGCGTGCACAAAGTATGACACCACAACGGACTGCACAGGTCCTTTCATCGTAAAGGCGTTCCACAAGTGATAACTATTAGCAATTTCCGAACCAGCTTCGTGTCTGACAAGCTGACCGTCGTGCCTGGAATAAAGCACACGGATACGTTCGAGCGGGGGAAAACCGACGATCTCCAGGACGGTTCAATGCGGTTGACGAACCTCTCAGGCGACCTTTATCGACATACGAGAAAGATGTAGCATCCGATGAGCAAATTTATTCTAGGCGTGGAAAGCACCGCGCATACGTTCTCGGTCTCAGTCGTCTCATCTGAAGGCAAAATCCTCGCGAACGCTAAAAGCGTCTACAAGCCTTCAGCGGGGAGCGGGATACATCCCTTCGAGGCATCGCAGCATCACCTTAAGGTTGCCGGCAAAGTCCTCGTGGAGGCGTTCGAAACATCGGCCGTTAGTCCCCATCAGCTTGACGCCGTTTCGTATTCAATGGGGCCTGGCCTCGGCCCGTGTCTCCGTGTTGGGGCGGTGGTAGCGAGGACCCTTGCATCTTCTACGGGCAAGCCGTTGGTACCAGTCAACCACGCGGTGGGTCACATCGAACTGGGGTGCCTTCTCACGGGGGCGAAGGACCCGGTGGTCCTCCTTGTGTCTGGTGGGCACACAATGGTCATTGCTTACTCTGGGCGGAGGTGGAGGGTGTTGGGCGAAGGCCTTGACTTGACCTTGGGACAGCTGCTAGATCAGTTCGGGAGACACGTCGGTCTCTCATCACCATGTGGTGGGATGATTGAAGCCGCCGCGAAGCGGTCCTCCGACTACCGAAGACTGCCATACTCGGTCAAAGGGAACGACGTTTCGTTCTCGGGTCTGCTAACCGCAGCGAAGGGAATGGTGGACGATGGGGAGAGTTTCGATTCCATCTCCTATTCGATTCAAGAGACCGCGTTCGCAATGGTCACGGAAGTCACAGAAAGGGCACTGGCCTTCACGGGGAAGCGAGAGGTCATGATAGTGGGCGGCGTAGCAGCAAACGCTCGGCTGTCGCAGATGATGGCAAAGATGGCCGAAAGGCACTCTGCTTCCGTGAGTCTGATGCCTGTATCACTCAGCGGGGATTGCGGAGCGCAGATTGCTTGGACAGGTTATCTCGCGTACTGCTCTGGTATTAGAATACCTGTCGATGAAGCGGACATTCGTCAGTCTTGGAGGCTTGACACGGTCGATGTACTCTGGAGAAACTGAGCCTCCACGAGGCCAACTCGTCTATCGGGGCGCGGAAGCCGACGTCATCCAAGGAGTGTGGATGGGGTTGCCTGCAGTCTTCAAGGTCAGGAAGCCGCTTGCCTACAGGCTTGAAGCCTTGGACCTGGCATTGAGGAGGCAGAGAACTCTCCACGAGGCAGAGCTCATTCACTCCGCACGAAAGGCGGGTGTCAGTGCGCCAAGGCTCTACTTCGTTGACACCCCACGAACGACGCTTGTGATGGAATTCGTCGAAGGGACGAGACTGAAGGAATGCGTGTTGAAATCCGGAGAGAAGGACGTCGAAATTCTCTTCCGCGAGATGGGGCGAGACGTAGCGAAGCTCCACTGTGCTGGCATCACCCATGGGGATCTCACAACTGCGAATATTATACTCAGGGCAGGTGAACTCGTTTTCGTTGACTTCGGCCTCGCAAGTCACTCAGTACGGCTAGAAGACCACGCAGTGGACCTGAGGTTGATCAAGGAAACTCTCGTAGGTGCCCACTCCTCCATAGCCCCGATGGCGATGGAGAGTTTCTTCAAGGGGTATCGCGAAAAGGCAGGTGGAGCTCGAGCCAAGGCTGTCGCGAGACAGCTAAGGAGCATCGAAAGGAGGGGAAGGTATGCCAGGCTCACCTAGCGTTTGGTTCGCCACTTCCAATAGACACAAATTCCAGGAGGGCTGCTTGATCCTAAACGAGTTCGGTGTCCATCCTCGAAGGCTTAAGACGAAGGGCCAAGAGCTGCAATCCAGTGACCCTGCGGAGGTAGCTGCGCATGCGGCAGTTCAGTCATATTCCGTGCACAGGAGACCGCTTTTCGTTGAAGACACGGCACTCTCCGTTACCCACCTGCGCGGTTTCCCTGGCACCTATGCATCTTTCGTTTTCAACACCATCGGGGCTAGGGGAGTCCTCAAGCTGATGTCAGGGGTGACTAACCGAAGTGCAGAGTTCATTTCCGCCGTTGCGTATTGCGACAACTCGCTTGAACCGAAACTCTTCGTTGGGCGGCTCAGAGGAAGGGTTGCTACCCAAGCTGCCGGGCGCGAAGGGTTCGGCTTTGACCCGATATTCGTTCCAACCGAAGGGGAGAAGACTCTTGCCCAAATGACTCTTCCAGAGAAGTGCATGGTGTCTCACAGGGCTATCGCGCTAAGGGCCTTTGGCGAATGGCTTAGCCTGAACCGCACCGGGCAACGTTTATCAGCACAAGACCAAAGACGTGGCAAGAAGGTCGAGAAGTGATGGCTCGCATTCATTCTCACAGGCATGGGAAGTCTCACCAGACTAGGCCTTCGAGCAAAGCCCCCCCCAGCTGGATAAGGTCCAGTCCTGAAGAAGTGCGGGGGACGATTCTGAAGCTTGCGAAAGAGGGAGTGCCGCCGAGTCGAATCGGGCAGACCCTTAGGGACGATTACGGCGTTCCCCTTACGAAATCCATCATTGGAAAATCCGTGAGCAAGGTGCTCGCAGAAGGGAAAGCCTCGCCGAAGCTGCCCCAAGACCTTCAGGACCTGATTGATCGCGCTTTGCGGATACAAAGACATCTTAAGATCCATGGCAGCGACAGGAAGAATGTGCATTCGCTTGAACTAGTCGAGGCGAAGATCTATCGACTCGCGAAGTACTACAAGGGAGCTGGCCTCCTGCCGAACGACTTCAAGTACACGGCGGTCGTAGCCCAGCTGGCCTAACGGAGCCTGACCTCCGTTGAAAACGGCCGACTTGCAGGGCCTCATCGACAGGTACAGGGCTCTCGCTCCCGATATTCTCAAACTCGCCCTGAGTGGTAACCGGATCCTCGTCGTCACCCATCTGGACGCCGACGGCCTCGCGAGCGGCTCAATCATGCTGTCGTCGCTGACAAGAAAAGGAGCGAATGCAGTTCTCCGAACCGTACCTGACCTCGATTCAAAGACGATCCACCAACTCCAATCCCAGCGATACGACTTCTACATCTTCACCGACCTGGCGTCCACTTTAATCGCGGAGCTCGGGGCGGCCTTCGATGGGAGGTACCTGGTGATTGATCACCATCAGCTGCCTGATGAAGACATGAGGAACCCGGCTGTAGTGAACTCATGGGCTTTTGGATTCGACGGAGGCAGAGAGGCCTGCTCATCGTCAATGGCATACTTCTTCGCCTACGCCCTCGACCCATCAAACAGAGACCTTTCCCCTCTCGCCGTTGTCGGGGCGGTAGCGGACAGGCAGGACGGAGGGCAAGGCAGGTCCCTGACCGGCCTCAACAGGGTGGCGATGACTGATGCTCAATCTGCCGGGATGCTGGCGCTATCTAAGGACCTGATGTTCACCGGACGGGAGACTAGGCCCATCCACGAATCCATCGCTCTCACCTCAACTCCTTACTTGAAAGGACTCACAGGGAGCAAGGATGGGGTCTTGGTTGCTCTCCATGATTCCGGGCTCCGTCTCAAGGATGGGGGGACGTGGAGGACCATCTCTTCTATGTCAGATGAAGAGAAGATGAGGCTGACGGAGGTCATTGCAAGCGTTCTGGCACCGTCCAATGGTGCCACAGGTGCGATAGCCATGCTCATAGGGGAGATCTATACCCTCGAATTCGAGGATTCCTTCACTCCGCTCAGAGATGCAAGGGAGTACGCCACCCTCTTGAACGCGTGCGGGAGAATGGGTGTCCCGGGAACCGGCATTTCTGTGTGCCTCGGGGACAGATCTGATGCCTTGAAGTCCGCAATGAAGACTCTCTCTGATTACCGCTCTGGGATCAGCAAGTCCCTCGATGCAATGACAAGTGACCCAAGCCGGCTCGAACAGAGAGGCAACCTCGTAATTGCGAAGTGCGAAGGGATCGTCGACGAGAAACTATTAGGCCCTGTAATCTCGATCATCACATCCTCTCCAGGGTTCCGAGGCAAAGTGGTCGTGGGGATGTCCTTGAGTAGAGACTCGGAGCTCAAAGTATCTTCCAGGGTGGGGGATTCTTTCGAGGGAGCAGTAAACCTAGGGCTGCTGATGAAAGAAGCCTCCGAGGCAGTCGGCGGTGCCGGCGGAGGACACACCATGGCTGCTGGGGCGAGGATCCCTGCCTCTGCAGCGGAAGCATTCTTGAAGGAAGTCGCAGAAAGGGTTCTTGGTTGAGAACGTTCGTCGGACTCTCAGTGTCTTGTAAGGACGCGGGCGTCAGCGACAAACTCCTCACGGTCCTGAAGCCAGACAACGCCAGGACACCTAGCGGGATGACGCTGAGGATGGAGACGAAGGGGAAGTCGCTTGAGTGTGTGATAGAAGCGGATTCCCCATCCGTGGCAGTCTCGACGACCTTGGCGATCCTCAGAGATGCGCTCTTGTTCCAGGAGGTATGGCTTTTATCGCAAGCTAGGCGGGGATAGGGACAGAGATATGCTGGATGTGAAACTTCTGCGGGACTCCCCCAACGTGATCCGGGCGGACTTGCAGAAGAGAGGAATGACCGACAAACTCCATCTCGTCGACGAGGCGATTACAGCGGACGCCGAGTGGCGGACTGCCAAGACCCAAGCCGAAGCCATGCGGCACGAGTTGAACGAGTTGGACCGCAGCATCGCGAACCTTGCCCGGAACAAGAAGCCAATCGAGGCAGAGCAGACCAAAGTGCGCGAAGTCTCCCGTCGGGCAGCTCACTATTCCGAGGTCCAAGCAGCTCAATCCCAAAAGCTCGAGGACATTCTGATGGGGCTCCCAAACATCCTCCACGAGAGCGTCCCAGTGGGCAGGGACGACGGCGAGAATGTCATGGTCAGGACTTGGGGGGAG
>CAZHNH010000103.1:0-14390 GCA_964533695.1 uncultured Nitrosopumilales archaeon
CTCCCGAACAAAATCTAGACGCTACTGTCGTTGCTGGTCGCCGCTATGGACCGTGATCCCACTTGGACTTTCATTGCGCATGTCCATGTAGGACCAGGGACGGAGAAGGATCAGACTGCAGTTCAGTGTTCATGCCTGTTCACCTCTCGATTCCGTAGTTTCTTCGGTCAGTGCACTCGCGGTTACCCACCAACCTCTGCTATGCGCCCCTCTAACGTATATTGCCTACAGGAATATTTGGCCCCCAAAACCGCGCAAGAAGCCAAGCCATTAATGCCTTGAACGCCTGAATCCAATGAACTAGGCAAATTGACCTCGGATCTGATTCGAACTGGTGTGAACAAGTCTGAACCGTTCATGAACAGGTTGAACAGAATACAGCGAATTTTCCGTTCTGGTCCAATCCTCTTTGAAAGGTCCAATGATTTCGTGACGGAGACTCAAATCAACGAGGTATTACGCAGTGCAATTGCCGCAGCCCTTATCTCTGAGGACTGTTCATCATTGCTAATACTTCAGGTGCGTCCTCCGACGATGGGAACAAATGGACAACCGAGGATCTGCTGGAGAGGGCTCTAGCCGCGAAACTCATTAAGTCGGAAGACGCCGAGCTGGTCAGGAAAGCGGACCTCGCAGGCATGGGCGTCGTGGCGGCAGGGAAAGAATTGAATGATATGCCGAAGGCGACGGCCTCTACCAAGCACAAGAAAATCCTAGAGGTTTTGAGGCAGTTCAACAAACAAGACCAGATGAAAAGGGAGGTCGACGAGGCCGAGCCTAGAGTATTCCTGTTGCTTGATCAGAAGAAGGGTCTGATCGAGATCGTCGAGGAGACCGGTTACAATTCGGAGACGGTTGAAAGGGTGTACGAAAACTGGATCAGACTTAAGGACAAGGACCTAAACCACCCGTCCGTTCCGAGGAGACTTGCCAAGCTTGAGCAAGACATGAAGGAGCTCTTGTATGACAAATGCTTCTTGGACTCTGCATACTATTATGTGACTTCCCTGGACGATTTTTGGCCGTATTGTTGGGAATGCGCCAATCGAATGGATTGTAATGAGGAGAAGCAGGAATATTATTGCAAAAAGTGTGACTTGACTTGGCCCCCAGGCTGAGAGTAACTCTCATCTTCAATAGCATTTGGTTGAGCGCTGTGTGAACTTGTGGTCTCACGTAGAGGATATGACTGGACTAGCCGTTGCCACCTTTGGTCCAAGAGGCCCGTTGGCAAAGGTGTGAACCGCTAAGGCGAACACCAGGAAAATTGGAATCAGGAGGATGTCGTTCAACTTCAGGAATGTCTCCCCAAACCAGAAGGTCGAAAAAGAGAGCAGCAGGGCTGCGACCACCACCTTCATGTTGGCCTGTTTCACCTTCCTCACTTGCGTCCGGAGAATATACGTCGCGGCTACCACGACTACCATGGCCCCTACAATCCCTACACTGGCCGACGTGAAATTGGCCGGCAAAAGACCTACGAGGACTATAGCCGCTTCGAACGCCTCGATCGCGCCGACGGAGAATCCGGTGTACATCAAGCTTCTTTCGAAGACCTCAGCCTTGAACCCGGTAGTCCTGCTGATGACCACGGACCTACGTGCACTCTTGGTTAGTCTTAGACCGAAGTAGAGCAAAAGAACTCCACCGACCAGTCTTATGAAAAACTCGGGGAGCAGCGAAATAGCTCCTGCCACCAGAAGGGTCGGAATTAAGACGACTGTCACACCGGCCGCAACGTACATGAAAGCCGCAGGCTTTCCAGACCCGGCGTAAAGGGCCAAGCCCACAGCCGCGGCTTCCGTGAGCTCGAGTGTTGTGATTCCCAGCGCTGCGAGAAATATCCCGAGGTCGAAGAGCAAACGTGATTTCTCCAGAAGGTCGCTTTAAACGCGTTTTGAATTCCCTCGGCCTTCCTATCTCTCTACCGTGCAAGGCCACTGACCTCGGGGAGGGCACGCATGCCCCTCAACTCCAGTCTGGGTGTTCGCTGACTCTACCCTTGTCTGCCTGACCCTGCATGCCAGTGCAGTTTATAGCCGCACCCTGGAGTCGGTGGTGCAATGTACACAAGCACCGTCATCGATGACGAGGCGCACTGCATGGACGTGATGAAAGGAATGGAGGACGCCTGGGAGAGCAAGGATGAAACGTACTTCATCGGTGTGCTACGGAACGAGCCGAGCTTGGTGCTTAGGGTTCATGCCGTTTGCATCCTGGCCGAGGTGGGCGGAGAGAAGAGCGTCCCCACGCTATCCGACGTCCTGTTCCACGACCCCGACCCTCTTGTTAGGCATGAGGCTGCATTCTCCCTTGGCCAGATTGGACTAGCCAAGGGGAACGAGGCACTGGCGAAGGCCATGAAGGAGGACCCTGACCCCATCGTCAGGCACGAGTCCGCAGCCGCGCTCGGGTCCATCGGAAGCGCTGAGGCAGAAAAGTGGCTCAAGGACGCCCTATCAGACAGCGAGGAGATGGTGAGAAACTCAGCGAAGGCGTCGCTCTTCAATATCGAGTTCCTGAAGAAGTACTCCAAGGGTGCAAGCGCGAGGGAAAGGGCTCCGCGCCCATGACATCCAACCCTTAAGACTCCCTCCCTTTCCATGCGTCTGGTTGAGGCTCACAGGGAAGCGGGCGCTTGTCACAGGCGCGTCCCAAGGAATCGGCGCAGAAATAGCCCGGCTCTTTGCCAAGGAGGGTGCGAAGGTGGCGGTCAGTCACAGGCTTTCCGCCCGTCACCCCGAGACAGTGGTGAGCGAAATTCGCCGTTCGGGCGGGGACGCCTTCGCGGCTCACTGCGATGTGTCTGATTCACACAGCGTCTCTGCCATGTTCGAAGAAGTCGACCGAAAATTTGGCGGTCTCGACGTGCTTGTGAATGTCGCAGGACTTTCAGACGGCGCAGTTTGGAAGGCCGGACTTAGGGAGATCACGCTTGAAATGTGGAAAAGAGTATTTGCCGTAGACACCTACGGGACGTTTCTGTGTGCTCAGGGCGCCCTGAAGCTGATGGGCCGCGGGTCCATCGTGAACGTCGCTTCCACTCCCGCCCTGGCGGGAGACTCCGAAGGTCTGGTGTATGCCTCCGCCAAGGGCGCGGTCGTTTCTATGACTAAGATGCTCGCTAGGTCGCTTGCTCCCGACGTGAGGGTCAACTGCATGGCATTCGGTTCGATAGATACGGGGTGGATAAATTGGCTCGACAAGAGGCAGCTCAAAGAGTACAAGTCTGCCATACCGTTGGGGAGGCTCGGGAGGCCTTCAGAGGCGGCAAGGCTCGCACTCTTCCTCGCTAGCGACGAATCAAGCTTCATCACCGGACAGGTGGTCGTCCTGGATGGGGGCGAAGTCATGCATTGAGATGGCCGTCGTCTCGACGCTGAAGCGCCCGCTCCATTCTAATCTTCAGCGACCTTGTACAGGCCGCCTCGCTCCTCTACCTTGGCCAGTGCGGCACCGATCTCGTCGGATAAAAGAACGACTCCCTTTTCGACTGCCCTCTGCCAGAGGCTGATGTACGCTTCGATTCCCTCTCTCACCTGGTCGGGCCTCGAGTCCTTGTCCGCTTCAAGTTCATTCAGGTACTCGGAGAGTCGCTTTGGGCTCTGTGTCACGCTGGTCTCGGTCCGCCTTCTGGCGTATTAACTGTTAGACGATTCGGCGAGGAACGCGAACGACGTGCGACTGTCCCCACAGCAAGGTCTGTCCCACCAGTCTAATGGTAGGGGGATCCTTCAGAGGATTGTCGCTTCTCCCCCGACACTCGAAGTGTAGGCCCTGTAGCCGAGCTTCTGGGTTGCCTTTAGCACCTTCGTTTCGAACCTTTCTGACGTGTTGATGAACACAGACGGTCCTGTCTGCATGGAGTAGTACGCCTTCACTCCGCCTCCCCTGAGTTCCCTGACCATGCTCAGAATCCGCAAAGTGTCTTCTGTCATAATAATCAGCCTGTTCTCTCCTGTCATCGTGAGGCTGTGAAGCTCCAATGTGTCCCTTTCGGCCAGTACGCCAAGGGTGTCAAGGTCGTTTCCGAGTATCGCCTTCTCCATCTCATCGCAGCGTCTCTGGGCAGATTCTATCCGCGCCCTGAAGAAAGGGGAGGTAAGAACCTCCTTGTGCGCATCTTCTGTCCTGATCTTCGACGGGAGCGGAACGATGACCGTCCGAAGGTCCATTTCCCTCCTGTCGGCGAATTTCTTCGCGTATGTGCTCTGGTCGTCGTTTCCCGCGTACAGTCTTGAGAATCCCCCGACGAGTGAG
Source organism: uncultured Nitrosopumilales archaeon (assembly GCA_964533695.1). GTDB lineage: Archaea > Thermoproteota > Nitrososphaeria > Nitrososphaerales > Gagatemarchaeaceae > UBA183. The sequence continues at coordinate 4,261 of CAZHNH010000103.1, forward strand.
CGCGCGGCTGAAGCGGCAAAGAGTCTCGCGACCCTTGAGAGCGATCGCATGTCCGGGTGGCCTCCGCCCCCAACTAGTCGGTCATGGAGGAGAAGTGTGAGGGCTGCGCCTGCCGAGGAGGAGTAGCCTATCCCCTTCGCTCTGTTTGTCGGTACGTTCCTGCTGTCGATCCTGAACGCCGAGACTTCGGCTCCTGGCTTAAGTTTCCAGGCCACAGCTTGCAATCTCTCGTTCGCGGATGAATTCAGCTTGCCTCCGATGAAGACTCCTCCAATCCCCCTATCATCTATCTGAGCTTCAGTCTTCATACAGGTAGTGTTGACCGAAATGCTGTCGTGGTAAGGGAGGCGGAGATCCCAGTCCCTCAGACCGTGGTACTTGACAAGCGCCTGCATAGTGAAGGCGACAGCCCTTTTGACGGTCAGACACGCTCCACCTCGATTTCCAAGAGGCCAACAGTCAGGGGGTTCTTCAGCCTTGAGACTATCGACCTTGGGATGTCCACCGCCGCCGCGTTCGCTCCTATCGCCAGTGTCCTGTCGCTGGTGAACCTGCTTTTGCGAATCACGATGTCGCTGTGGTGGGAAAGCTCTAGTTCTCTGTCCCCCTCCGCCGAGAATTCGAAGGACTCGCCGCCTGCAGATATCCTGAGAGTGATTATTGCCCGGTCCCCCCTCAAGGCCGACTTCAGCTCCTCGCCAAGGCCGGCGCACCCTTTTTCGGCGCCCACTCCGATTATACAGTCTCCATTCTCTGTCAGGTGTTCTTCCATGGTGACTTCTACAGTGTTACGATGAACCGATTTGATCATACGGTGTCCATGAAATCTGATTCGCTCCACCACGGCATCCTTCTCCTCGTGGCGTACGGTTTCTGCTCTTTCCCGCGTATCAGGGGCCCCTCCTATCGTCCAACGGCTGTATGCCGTTGCACTGTGGGCACCTTTCGGAGGAGGTCGGGACAAGGGTCGAACAGAACACGCAGAACCTAAACCCGGTTGGAGGCTTCACCGGCCCAGGGCTCTCCGACATGAAGAGGCTCACGAGACACATCAGGCCTCCACCGACTAAGAGGGTAAGACTCCAGGCGAATGTCAGAGGGAGGGGGAATGCGTAGAAGATGCCCCCGATCAGGGCCACGAAGAGGCCTGCAGCCAAGAGCTGCGTACGCATAGCAAGCATTTCTGAACAACGCCTTTATACTTTCGAGGTCACGCGACGAAGGATCGGCGTGACAACCGAATACGAGCGCCTGCTAGCCGGGATGATTGACGAGAGAAAGGCAAAGCTAGCTGAGCTTACCGGGAAGAGAGGGACAGAGAAGCAGGTTGTCGACATTTCGTCCGACATAAGGTTCCTGGAGGTGGAGCTCCAACGCTACCAACAGGGAATGACTCTCTTCAGAAGCAGCCAGCTTCCGAAGGTGGGTAGATGGGGAAGGCCGGAAACTGAGGAAGGCAAGGAAGAAGGGGAAGAACGAAAAGACAAGCCGTAGAGCCATTGACACTCATACTCACCGAAAAAGACCTCGACACCCTTCTCGACATGCGTGAGGTCGTTTCTTCGGTGGAGGAGGCATTTCGACGCGAGGCGTTTGGAGAGGCTGACAACTCGCCGCGAACAAGATCTCACGCCCCGGGCGCGGTGCTCAACGCGATGCACGCATGTCTCCCGTACATCGGGCGAGGGGGACTCAAGTGTTATCTTTCGTCGCGAATGGGAACCCGATTCGTCTTCGTCCTATTCGACCTTTCAGACGGCCGTCCTCTTGCGGTCATGGGGGCTGATTCACTTGGCAGATATCGCACGGGCGCGGCGTCCGGAGTTGCGACCAAATTCCTCTACAAGAGGACCTCGGCGAAGCTCGCAATCTGCGGATCTGGAAAGCAGGCGTTCGCCCAGGTCCTTGGGATCGCGGCTACAACTTCCGTGACATCTGTCAATGTGTGGAGCCCGAACTCCGAGCATAGGGACGCCTTCTGCTTCAAGCTAAAGCAGGATGGGTTTGACTCGAAGGCTTTTGGAAGCCCGGCAGAAGCGCTCGCAGGCGCCGATGTCGCGTGCACGATTACTTCCGCGAAGACTCCATTCTTGAACCCTGAAGTTCTCCGTGGCCTGAGCCACCTCAACGCATGCGGGTCAAACCAACCAGACCGCGCGGAGGTGTCGGCAACGGGCGTGGCAAGTTTCGGAAGCGTTGTCGTCGACGATATACGTCAAGCCACGAGCGAGTACGGCGATCTTATCCAGGCTGCGAAACCCGACGGATTCTCCTGGGATCTCGTAACTGAGCTGAAGGAAGTTATTGCAGGGAAGGTGAGCCGGCTCAGTGCGCCGACTCTGTTCAAATCGGGCGGGGTGGCTATAGAGGATGTCGCCGTCGGAAACATGATCTACGAAAAGGCACTTGACAGCGGACGCTTCTCAGATGCGTCTGTCGTTAATCTGCCTTAGGATTCCTCGGCCCCTCTCACATTGGTGGCATTCCGCCCATTCCGCCCATGCCGCCTCCGCCCGGAGGAGTCGGAGGGGCCTTCATCTTGCTCGCCGCAATTACATCGTCGATTCTTAGGATCATCGATGCAGCCTCCGTGGCTGCCCGCATGATTTGGAGCTTGACTGCGAGGGGCTCCACAATCGACTTCGTGTACATGTCCGCAACCTTTCCATTCATTACGTCCACTCCGAACCACTTTCCCTCCTTGCCGTGCCTTGCACGGAGGTCCACCTGGGTGTCGATAGGGTCCATCCCTGCATTCTCTGCCAATGTCATGGGGATCGACTCCATCGCGTCTGCGAATTTCAGCGCTGCTAATTGCTCTCTCCCATAGAGCTTCTGGGCCCACGCCCGCAGCTGGCATGATACTTCCTCTTCAGGAGCGCCCCCTCCGGCTACGACTGCTGGCAACTCGACGACGTCTTTGGTCACCATCAGGGCATCGTGGAGAGCTCTCTCCGCTTCGTCTACTATCCTTTGGGTTCCGCCCCTTACGAGTATCGTGACGGCCTTCGGGTTTTTGCACCCCTCGATGAAGACCCACTTGTCATCTTCCAGCTTTCGCTCCTCGACTAGTTTTGCATAACCGAGATCTTTGCCAGTCAAGTCGTCCAGGTTCGTGACCATCCTGGCGCCTGTGGCCTTCGCGAGTTTCGACATGTCGCTCTCCTTCACCCTCCTGACGGTCAATACGCCCGCTTTGGCGAGGAAATGCTGGGCTAAATCGTCTATTCCCTTTTGGCATATCACAACGTTGGCGCCTGCCTCTTTGATCTTGTCAACCATCCCCTTTAGGATGTTGCTCTCCTCGTCCATGAACTGTTGCATCTGCGCTGGGTCGTTGATTCTAATCTCGGCCGAGAATTCAGTCTTCTCTATCTCGAGCGCAGAGTTGATCAGTGCGATCTTCGCCTCAGAGGTCGTCTTCGGCATCCCGGAGTGGACGACTTCTTTGTCCAGCACCATTCCCTTGATCAGCTGCGTGTCGGTTATTGCCCCACCAGGCTTCTTCTCGACCTTCACGTTATCGATATCGGCCTTGAGACCTTTGTCTCCCTTCTCAGTGATCATCATGATTGCGTCTACGACGATCCCTGCGAGGTGGGGAGAGTCTTCGTTCACAAGTTTCGTCAGCATGCTTGTGTTGGCGACGCCAAGGAGGTCCGATCTGCCGCTCGGGTCGACCTTCTCTGCGATACCTTCGAGAATCTTCTGGGCCTTCTCTGCCGCCTTGAGATATCCATCGACGATGACCACAGGATGGACCTCCTTGTCGATTAGTTCCTCGGCCTTTTGTAAAAGAGCGCCGGCCACGACGACAGCTGACGTCGTGCCGTCCCCAACTTCATTATCGGTTGCCTTGCTGATCTCGACCATCATCTTTGCTGCGGGATGCTGTATGTCGAGTTCCTTCAGCATCGTCGCTCCGTCGTTGGTTATTGTGACGTCGCCCATTGTGTCGACAAGCATCTTGTCCATCCCACGAGGTCCGAGCGAAGTCCTGACGACCTCAGCGATGAGTTTCGCGGCGGCAATATTGTTGCGCTGAGTCTCCCTCCCTCTTGACTCGCTTGATCCCTCCTTCAGAACTATTACCGGCTGTCCTGTTGCTGACATATCTATGCCAGGTATACAACTTTCGGGCGTATATATGAATTATCGTGGAGCTCTCCACGGCCGACGGGCTGGGGAACCAACTCCGAACCGGCTTGATTGACAACTCCCTTTGTCTATCGACACAGAAGCGCACTGATCCTCTTTTCTGGGGCCCGAAGGGAGTCGTGGGTCTACCGGGGGTCGGAGATAAATACCGCAGAGGAAAGGTTCTGCGAGTCGATGAAGGATTCCACGCCGAGGCTCACAAGGGAACACGCCAGGGAGCTCCTCCTTAGGATAGACTCATCGATGGGCGCTGCGCGGGGGAAAGAGTCGCGGACCATATTGGCCCAAACGCTAAACTCGAGCGTCCCCTCGTACTCCTGGGTTGGAATCTACGCAGTCGAGGGCAATGACCTGGTTCTCGACGCCTGGGCCGGCCCGTTAGCCACGGAACACACTAGGATTCCTATCGGAAAGGGAATATGCGGGTTCGCCGCCAAGGCAGGAAGGACAGAAATTGTATCAGACGTCACCAGAGACCCAAGGTACCTCCAGTGCTTTCTTTCGACTAGGGCGGAGATTGTCGTACCTGTCCTCAGAGAAGGGGCTGTAGTGGGAGAGATTGATATCGACGGAGACCAGATAGACGCTTTCTCCACGCTTGACAAGGAGTTCCTCGAAGCGGTAGCCAGGAAGGCAAGCGAACGCTGGTTGGGGTAGGGGGCATTATAACCTATGTTATATCCTTAAATATACAAGGAAAGAGTTGCCGCCTATACAATGAAGCTGGAGATCAAGGACCTTCACGCAAAAGTGGAAGGTAAGGAGATTCTCAAGGGAGTAAATCTGACTGTCGCCCAAGGCGAAACGCACGCTCTAATGGGACCCAACGGTTCCGGGAAAAGCACCCTTGCCTATACCCTAATGGGTCACCCGAAATATCAGATCACCTCTGGGGAGGCAACGATTGATGGCGAAAGCATCGCAGGGCTCACCCCGGACAAGCGCGTTAAGAAAGGGCTGTTTCTGGCTTTCCAGTATCCTGTCAGCGTACAAGGTGTCAGCATGTTTTCTTTCCTTAGGGCGGCATACAACAACTCTAGGCCACAAGGGACAGACCCTCCGACGATATTCGAGTTCAGGGAGGTAGTTGCGGAAAAGTTGAAGATGCTGAGCATGGACGAGGCGTTTCTTACGAGGTATCTGAACGAAGGATTCTCTGGGGGAGAAAAGAAGAGAGCGGAGATACTTCAGATGGCGCTAATGCAGCCGAAGTTTGCGGTGCTCGACGAGACCGACTCTGGCCTCGACATCGACGCTCTGAGGATTGTCGCGGAGGGAATAAACAAGGTTTCGGGCCCTGCTACCGGCACGCTGCTCATTACTCACTATCAGCGGATACTGAAATATGTCAAACCCCAATTCGTTCACGTGATGTATCAGGGGAGGATAATCGAATCCGGCGGGGAGGACCTTTCCAGGCTGCTTGAAGAAAAAGGATACACATGGATCAAAGGGTACGGGGAGGAAGAGGAGGCTCCACCTCAGGCGCCCCCGCAACCCTTTTAACGGGGAAAATAACTTATGTTATATTATTCGCCCGTGAGATGATGCCAACTACAGTCGATTTAGTCACAGAGGATTACAAGGAAAAATACGGTTTCAGCGATCCTATAGACTCTTACGCGGTCCAGGGAGTTAAGGGCCTTAGCGAGAGAGTAGTCCAAGAGATCGTCAGGCTCCACGACGAGCCTGCCTGGATGGAACAGATCAGGATGAAAGCGCTCAGGCACTTCCTAGATAGGAAGCCCCCTTCGTGGGCTCCCGAGCTCGGCGACATAGACTATCAGAGCTTCTACTACTATGCGAGTCCTACGAAGCAGGCTGCGAAATCTTGGGACCAACTCCCAGAATATATCAAGAACACCTACGATAAGCTAGGCATAAGCGAGGCGGAGAAGAAGTTTCTTTCGGGCGTCGGCGCTATTTACGAAAGCGAGGCTGTCTATCACAGCATTCAGGGTGAGCTCGCGAAGCAGGGCGTTGTATTTACAGACACCGTCACGGCACTCAAGGAATATCCAGAAATCATGAAGAAGTACTTCGGGACCGTTGTGCCATACCAGGACAACTACATTGCTGCCCTCCAGACTGCTGTATGGAGCGCGGGGAGCTTCGTGCACGTCCCCGAAGGCGTCAAGGTCAGCATGCCTCTCCAGGCATACTTCAGGATCAACGAGAGAAACATGGGGCAGTTCGAACGGACGCTCATAGTCGGCGAGCCTTACAGCGAGGTGACCTACATGGAAGGGTGCAGCGCACCTGTCTATTCCTCGCAGTCGCTTCACTCCGCAATAGTCGAGATTGTCGCCCAGAAGGGCTCGCTTGTCAAGTACACTACGCTACAGAATTGGTCGAGAGACGTCCTCAACCTTGTGACCAAGAGGGCACACGCCTACGAAGACTCCACCGTCTCCTGGGTGGACTTCAATGGCGGCTCCCGGCTAACTAGGAAGTACCCATCGATCTACCTCCTCGGGCCAAGGGCGAAGGCCGACATAATCTCAGTAGCCTACGCAGGTGCGGGACAGGTGCAAGACACGGGTGGAAAGGCGATCCACCTTGCAAAGGATACCACTTCGAAGATACTTTCCAGGTCCGTCTCTAAAGACGGAGGCCACACGGCATACAGGGGCCTGTTGCACATTGCAAAGGGAGCAAAGAACGTGAAGTCGAGTGTACGCTGCGACGCACTGCTAATAGACGAGAAGAGCACTACGGCAACATATCCGTACATGGAAATCCAGGAGGATGATGCCACCGTGACCCACGAAGCGAGCGTCGGTAAGGTGGGTGAAGAGCAGCTCTTCTACCTGATGGCAAGGGGGATTTCTGAAGGGGACGCCTTGAGCATGGTAGTGAATGGGTTTTTGGAGCCCTTCGCCAAGGAGCTCCCGATGGCGTATGCAGTAGAATTCAACAGGCTGATGTCACTCGAAATGACAAATGCCGTAGGCTGAGGCAGTCTTTCAGGAAGCGACAAAGTGTCCCGAACCACCGTCGACACCTTTGACGAGGGCCTCGTCGAAACGCTTTCGAAGTCTCTCGGCGAACCCGATTGGGTTAGAGAGTCAAGATTGCGAGCACTCTCGGAATTCTCATCCCTGCCAGCGGAGAGGAACCCGCTGTACACGAAGTACGCCAACATCTCGAACTTCGACCTTTCCAGCTTCCGGATCGTGCCTGGGACGAAGGCTCCAGACTTCCGCAGCCTCTTCTCCGACTTCTTGACTGGCAAGGAGACGAACATTCTGCTTCAGGGAAACGAAGCTCAGATCCACGCCGAGCTTGACCCAGAAACTGCCTTGAAGGGGGTCAAGCTTATGCCCATCCACGAAGCGTTAGAGTCGGACGGTCAGTTGGTCAAGAGTCTCTTCGAGGCTCAGCTCGTTAAGTCAGGTGGAGACAGATTCGCGGCTTTTGTGAACGCCTTCTTCAATTGCGGGACGCTTGTCTACGTACCAAAGGGGGTGACTCTCGATAAACCCCTGCGGAAGATGATCATCTTGGATTCTCCAGAGACAAGTGTCGTCGACCAGACGTTCATAGCGGCAGAAGAGCTCTCGAGACTTGTCTTTCTCGAGGAACTCTACTCCAAGGGAACATCCGGTCCGTCCTTAGTGGCATCAAACATGGAGATACATGCAAGGCCTGGCTCTCATGTGGACTTTTCGTCGATTCAGTTGCTCGACCAGGAGGCTGTGCACGTGTCGAACCGCGCGGTCGAGACCGAGAACGATTCGCGCGCAACTGTCAGCTCACTTTCTCTAGGAGCGGGCATCTCGCGGTCAAGGATGAACTTCCTCCTTGACGGGAGGGGCTCGCTGGCAGAGGGATTCGAGATCTTCTTTACCGATTCGAAACAGAGGTATGATTTCGAGTCTAACCTCATCCATAACTCACCTGATTCGACGGGTTCCGCACTTGCTCGCGGAGTTCTAAAAGGTGAATCTCAGTCCATATTCAAAGGGATGATAAAGATTGTCAACAGGGCGAAGAACTCTCGGTCTTACCTTGCCCACCACTCTATGATTTTGGAGCGGTCGGCGAAGTCCGACGCGGTCCCCAGCCTTGAAATCTACAATAACGAAGTGAAGGCTACCCACTCGGCTTCTGTTGCCCAGGTTGATGAGGAGCAACTTTTCTATCTGATGGCGAGGGGGCTCTCGTTGGACGAAGCACGCAAGATGATGGTCCTCGGTTTCTTCGAGCCTGTGCTGGCAAGAATCCCGATCGAGCAAACAAGGGAGGGAGCACGATTCATGATTGAGGGCAAGTGGGAGGGGAGGAAGAGCCGGCTTGTCGATAGGGAGACACTCCTAGCTGAGACGGGCGAGACGACCCCGGAGGCCAAGGAGTCGGAAGACATCTTCGAGCGGCACTACAAGTACAGGTGATTTGCTCTCGGGGGATCTTGTCCCTGTCATTAAGGCGTCGGAGCTGGGGGAAGGGGCCATTACTACCTTGGATGTCAAGGGGACACACTTGCTACTGGCGAAGATGGGGGGGAGCGTTTCGGCTTTGAGCGGTACCTGCACCCACGAAGACGCCGATTTGGGACTTGGTTTCGTCATCGAAGACAGGGTCGTATGCCCACTTCACTTATCTCAGTTCGATCTCAAGACCGGCGAAGTCCTCAACCCGCCTGCGGTTGAGCCACTTAAACGCTTCAACGTTAAAATAGAAGACGGGACAATTTTCGTAGAAATATGAAAGGAGGCTTGCGCCCCGTTGCTCCAGACAGAGACTCTTGACGTCGCTAAGATCCGGAAGGACTTTCCAATTCTCAAGCGCAAAGTTCATGGTAAGAGACTCGTATATCTCGATAACGCGGCCACTTCGCAGAAGCCCAAGCAGGTGATTGACGCCCTTGTCGACTACTACTCGCGATATAATTCAAACGTGCACAGGTCGGTCCACACCTTAGGGGAAGAGGCCACCGAAGCTTACGAGTCCTCAAGAGATAAGGTCGCCCGGTTTGTGGGCGTCGGCCCAAGAGAGCTAGTGTTCGTCAGAGGCACCACCGAAGCTTCGAACCTCGTGAGGTATTCCTGGGGCGAGAAATTCGTGAAGCCGAGGGACAAACTTGTTACCACTCTCATGGAACACCACAGCAATGTCGTCCCGTGGCAGCTCTTAGCGAAGCGAACAGGCGCCCGGCTTGTTTTCGTCGGGCTCCTCCGCGACGGGACCCTCGACTTTGCACAGCTTGAAAAGGCGCTGAGTGAGTCTCCGCGACTCGTCGCTATTGCACATTGTTCGAACGTTCTGGGCACCATAAACGATGTCAGGAAGATTTGCTCGATGGCCAAAAAGGCGGGGGCTACCACATTCGTTGATGGCGCTCAAGCCGTTCCCCATATGCCCTCAGACGTCGACGCTATCGGGTGCGACTTCTACGCATTCTCGGGGCACAAGATGCTGGGGCCTACCGGAATAGGTGGGCTGGTGGGTACCAAGAGATTGCTCGCCGAAATGGAGCCGTTTCAGGGCGGGGGGGAAATGATCCGCGAGGTCTTTCTCGACCATTCAACGTGGAATGACGTGCCTCACAAGTTCGAGGCCGGAACGGTGAACATCGCTGATGCCATCGGCCTGGGAGCAGCGGTGGACTATCTTTCCAGGATAGGGATGGCGCAGGTGAGGGAACACGAGGTGAAGCTCATAAGGTACGCCATGGAGACACTCTCTGGAGTAAGGGGATTCAAGGAGTATGGGCCGACCGACATTGCCGTCAAGGGCGGGGTGATTTCGTTCAATCTGGCTGACATCCACCCGCACGACCTCGCCACAATCTTGGACGAAGACGGCGTCGCGATTAGATCTGGGCACCACTGTGCACAGCCACTCATGAACTGGCTTGGAGTCGCGGCTACAAGCCGTGCGAGCTTCTATGTCTACAATTCGTATGACGATATCGACATTCTGAAGTCCTCTCTGGAAAGGGCTAGGGGGATCTTCAAGGTATGAGCAGC
>CAZHNH010000104.1:0-2989 GCA_964533695.1 uncultured Nitrosopumilales archaeon
TATATCGTTCAAAGGATGATGTCGAGAGGGCAGAGTAGTGGGAGTCTCCCCCCGACAAAGGGTCTGCCGGGGACAGGTTCCTCCTCAAGCTGAAGGGAGGAACCAGTGACTGACAGGGACAGTTTTTTAGTAAGTAGGAGATGACCTCAAAGATAGACATGAATTGTCCAAATTGCGGCGCAGACCTACCGAGTGATGCGCAATTCTGCTATAAGTGCGGAAGTCCTACCGACTCAGGTTCGGGGAGGGCCCAGCCCTCGACGGGGGGAGTTGGCTCACCGCAGCAATCAGGCGGGGGAGGTGCGGCCGTTTCCCAATCTAGGCCTGAGCAAATAATTGCGCCAACGGGGGCTACATCAGTGAAGTGCCCGAACTGCGGGGCACCCATTGCGCCAAAGTTCGGAGAGATGGTGATTACATGTGAATACTGCGGCAGCGGCGTTACTTTGGGAACGCAAGGCTGGACAAACATTCAGAAGCAGACTGTGCTTGATCTTAAGGTCGCAACAGTCGACCAAGTAAACGCAATAATCACTCCGCTGATGGACAAGGGTCTCCTTCACCGACACCTGCATGAAGATTCCACCCAAGAAGAGATGAGTCTCTCGTACGTCCCCTATTGGATAGTCAGCGTCTCCGCAAGGACCACTGTCGTTGCCACGAACGAGATGGCTCAGATGGGGCAGACAGCCACGACGGCAGCGTTAATGGGTGTAATACTGGGCGGCATGGGAGGAGGGTTTGGTGGAGGGGGCCGCGGAGGCGGGTTCGGCGGCCGCAGGCGCGCTTTCGGTGGTCTCTCGGAACTAGGAGGACTCTCTCTGCTTGGCGGCGCCCTTCCCCTCAGCCAGTTCATGGCTTTCGGCATGGGTATGGGCTACGGCGGAGGAGGAATGAGGAAGACTGAACAAATGGACGCGAACTACAACTTCCCCGTAGTCGCCCTCAAAGCCCTGTTGCAGTACCAGCCCCGGGATTATGCCTTCAACCTTGAAGGTAGGCAGCTCTTCGACTTGGCAAAGCTTCCAAAGAATGTCAAGGTTCTAAATGGGGACATCAGCGAGGACGCCGCGAAGGGGCAAGCAAAGACGTTGGTTGACCAGTTGCAGTCCGAGAAGGCGCATGCGAAATATCACATGATTCAGCAGATACACACCGACTCTGACATCGGGGACGTGGAACTTCTTCACGCGCCCATCTGGTTCGCGAGGTACGACCACAAGGGCAAGAAGATTGTCTTGGTCATCGATGGTAACTCCGGGGGAGTTATCAACAGCATGGGCCTCTAAGAAAGTAATAAAAACTGGACTTGGAGCTCGCCACTCAGGACTTTTGGTAGAATGAAAATCTCGAGAGTCTTTCTAATAATAATCATCGTGTTCGTGATTATTCTTGTTGCAGCCTTTGCCTATGCTGCGCTTGTGACCACTTCAAGTAGCTCGAAATGGGAGACTGGCGCGAACTATCCTCTTGAGATTTCAGATACACTCGGGGTGTCTGGGCAGCAGTGTGTCAATAGTGGATCTAACCTCGTTTGCGTAGGCGGGATGGATGTTTCCGGCGGGCCACAGAATGGCGTGTATGTGTCCTCGTCTGTCTCAACTTCTGCAAACAATATCACAGGTTGGGCAGCAGAATCTTACCCGTATCCTCAGCCGGTCTTCGCCCAATCTTGCACTACGTCTTCTGGGTCTGTCTACTGCGTCGGAGGAACCTATGATGATGGAGGTGACGACTTGGCATCTAGTTACTACGCCTCAATTAGCAACACAGGGATAATCGGCAAGTGGAACAGCACCACCGCATACCCAGTGCCCATAGACAGCCAGTCCTGCGTGGCGTCCTCGGGATACATCTACTGTCTCGGGGGAGAGACTGAGTCGAACGGTCTAAACGCGAGTCGTGCGTTGAACAGCTTCGTCTACTTCGCACCCATTTCATCGACAGGCATCGGAGCATGGAACTTGACCACGCCCTATCCCACAGGTACGTACCTGCCATCGTGCTACTCTGAGGACAATTACATCTACTGCCTTGGGGGTGTCGATGGTAGCGGCAATTTTCTGTCCGCCACATACTACGCCGCTCTCTCCTCAACAGGAGTGGGATCTTGGACGGCGACAACGAGCTATCCGGATGACGGAATAGGCCAGTCCTGTGCATTCTCGTCAGGATACGTCTATTGTGTTGGTGGAGAGATTTCGAGCGGGTTCTCGAATCTGGTGTATTACGCGCCAGTCTCGTCCGGAGGAATCGGTCAATGGGTCCAGGGCGCTACCTATTTCGAAGGGACGTGGACGGATTGCGTGATCGTTTCAGGGAACATGTACTGTATAGGCGGTCTCGACAGTACTTCCAACGGGGAGACAGGGACGACTCACTTTATCGTCTTGACGTCCCTCGTGACTTCTACAACCTGATAGTATCCGCTACGCGCCCGGTTGCAACGGATCATTACTCATACGACTAAACCGGAATGCGTTAGGACTTGGTCGATCGGGAATGCTTTGAAAGCAATGTATGCCTTTGCAGACCCATATGGGGTACGTAATTCGGGACGAAGCCGTATATTATGTCTCCAGTCTTACCTTCGACATGGAGATCACGGCCGGGATCCACAAGGTCGAACGCATTCGTGGAGCTAACGTCTTCCTAGTACTCGACTCAGGTGGTTCCGCCGCGGTGGTGGACTCAGGCATGCCCGGGAACGAGGGGAGAATAGTAGAGTATGCGAGGTCTGTAGGGGTTAACGCAAGAATGCTAGAGTACATCGTTCTCACTCATTCAGACATCGACCATTCCGGAAGCACTGCGCGGCTTAAACAGATAACGGGCGCCAAGGTGGCTATCCATCAAGCAGACGCGCCTAGGGTCGCCGGAGAGCAGAAGCTGAAGGATGTCAAAGGAGGAATGGGCGTCTTGTTCGGAATAATGGGGAGATTCATGCGCTTCAGGCCAGTCAAGCCCGACATCCTTCTCAAGCACTCTG
>CAZHNH010000105.1:0-15465 GCA_964533695.1 uncultured Nitrosopumilales archaeon
GGAGAAGATTGCAACTATGAGGGCGCTCGGCAGCATTGTCGATATTGTTCACAGTCGCGACAGGAAGTTTACACCAGAACTCTTTCAAGAAATGATAGCAAGAGCGAAGACTCTATCTGAAGAGGCAGGAAGCTTCTGGACTGACCAGTTCAACAATCCAGACAGCAAGGATGGCTACCACATGATGGCCGAAGAAACAATTGAGCAAGTACACCACTTTGATGCCTTCGTGATGAGCGTGGGAACTGGGGGTTGTTTCTCTGGGAACGCCGAGGTGTTCAAAGAGCGCATTGATGGCATGAGATGTATTGCTGTAGAGCCCGCGGCGTCAAGACACTTGTCTGGGGGTCCTCTTGGGGGGCACAGGATTGAAGGAATAGGACCAGGATTCGTACCTAAGATAATGAGGATGGATCTTGTAGACGAAATCCTACCAGTCACAGACGGAGAAGCCTACAGCATGGCAAGGGAGCTGGCCAAGACCGAGGGCATATTCGGGGGAATCTCGTCTGGAGCGAACGTATTCGCGGCACTCAAGATTGCAAAAACCCTCGGAAAGAGGCATAAGGTGGTGACGATTATTGTTGACTCTGGCCTAAGGTACTTAGGCGGAGATCTCTTCAGTCCCGTCGAACATCCCCCAGCCTCCTGAATCATCCTGAGATAGAGCTCTCCAAGGTGAACTAACGGCATCCAATACAGATTTGAGGGGTCGCAAGACGAGTCGGCTCCTCGGACGCGCCTTGGCATTGAGGTTCAGACCGCATCGTTTGGTTGGAGAACGAGAATACTGCCGCACGTGTCTCTTCATAAGTCGCTGGCCTCCTGATCACAGTTTACTGGCGATCAGTAATTGGGAGCCCTTCGTACCTCTGAACAGCCCAAATCTGACTCTGGGACTCCAGCCTTCCTCCCCCTCTAACAGCGGCGAAAGTAAAATCCAATTCGCACGTCGTAGCACTGTCCCACGGTGTAGGGTGCCAGGTAAGTGAAATCCTCTCGCCGGGAATCCACTCCCTCACAGTCCCTACTACAGTTTCCCCCTTCTAAGAGCTTCCTGGTCGAAGGGTCTCATCGAGCTTTAATCCACGGACCATCATTACGAATCTGATCTCGTCTATGAATGCCTCGAAAGCTTGCACCGGTGTGAGCGAGACCTCCACCATAGATCTTACACAGCCGCTCAATTCATCGGAGAAATCACCGTTTGATTCCTAAGACTTCTCTTGTCTCGAGTTAACAGCGAAGGCCAAGTATCTTGCTCAACACTCGGATTCACGAACAGTCTTTACGGTTAAGTGAATCAGGTTGCACTCTGGTAGAGCGCACTCATCAGCACGGTAAGATCCGCCTCCAGATCAGAGAGTGAAACGCTCGAGACCAGATGGACTTGAAGAAATGCGTTTCCCTTGGTACAGACTCCATTCACTACTGCTATGCCGTCTACGTCTTCGCCATAGCCATAGCACGTACCGTACTGCTCGAACGAGGCTAGATTGGAACTGATATCCGAGTAGCCAGGGAGGCCTTTGACGCCAGCCACAAGCCTGTCGAAATACGACTGGGAGACATTGGCGGAGGAATACACCGTAGCAGTGAGATTGGCTTCCGACCCATCTGGAGCTTGGAGAACGGCCCAATCACTGCTGCTCGAAAGTCCTTGCTTCGAGGTCTCGTTGACGAACCCAGCAGGGCTTGTTTGCACAGCCGAGGCTACGATGACGTCGGCGGGGCTGTAAATAGAGATTCTCGCCGTCGTCGTAGAGGTATTCACGGCGACGGGCTCATTCGCTGCGACCAGCGCGGCAATGCCAACAAGGACAAGAACAACGACAACTATTCCCAGAATGAGTCTTCTGTCAAGCGCCTTTCTCATACCTTGGGAAGGCGGCTCGCTGTCGGCGCCCCCTTCGCTCAGGCTCTGACTTTCAATCCAAACGGTGCGTGCTGATTGATCTCGGCTCACCGGCCCCCCCTCGCACAGGTTACGGTTCTTCGCTGATGACCCAGCCACATTGTGTCGCGTCGCGATTTGAACGGCTGTCATTCTCCCATTTGTTCCCTAAATACGCGCGGTGTCTTCGGGTCACACCACAGTTGGTCCTCCGACTGCGATGTCTCCTCCTGCTGGTCCACTTGTATTCCTCTTCTCGTCTTTCAGTCGTAGTCGGAGATAAGTGCACCGCATGCCATAAAAAATGAGTATCCTAATGATATTAGAGCGTTCCAAATCTACTTAGGAAACGGACAACATACCGCGCAATGAATCTGATATGCGCAATGAATCTGATATGCGGTTTTTGGAAAAAGCTTGAAGAGCTTGTGATGAAAGGAGCTGGACGGCTCTTAGAGAAATCACACGTAGTCGAACGTCGGCTTCCTGTCTGGTGACTTCGTGTACTCGGGGTACTTCAGTTCAGGTTTCCAGTCAGCGAGCATCCATCCTTTGAACAGGGCCTTCTGGGTATCTGACGCGCCTGGCATAGGCTGGATTCTATGTTCGAAAGAGGGCCTTTTTCCGATTAGTCCGTTCAGGTCCATCAGCCTCCCGTTTCTCGCTATGGTGAACTTCATGCTATCGCCGGGATTCGTTGTTTCCACAGAGAATGAGATCTTGTCCGAACTCATTCTGTATCCCCCTATAGCGAGAATCTCATCGTTTACTGATAGCCCCATGGCTTCGGCAGGAGACCCGGCGAGCTCTGACGCAACAGTCGTCTTCCCTGCCTCTGACCGAAGCTTCACTCCGAGGAATCCCTTTCCATCAGCGTGCTCATCCTTCTTGGTCAGTCTGAGGCCAGCGAATCCAAGGTATCTGTCATAGTCGACGTCCATCCGACCCTTGACCCTGGCGTCGAACACTTCCTTGGCCTCCAGACCCCCCAGCCCGACACACGTCGCTTCGAATTCCTCGTCCGTGTAGCCCCGGTCCTGCTTCAGGAAGACGTCTTCGTAGATCTTCCTCATGACGTCGTCTAGTTTCTTCTCCCCATGGCTTGCTTTCCTTATCACCATGTCTAGCATCCATCCTATGACCGCGCCCTGCGTATAGTACGACGAAGTGACGTTCGACGAGTTCTCATTCGGCTTGTAGAACTTTGTCCACGTGTCGAAACTCGCCTCCTCTGCGCTCTGGTACCGGCTGCCTGGCAACGACTTCATGACATTAAGGTTGGAGACGAAGACGTCGAGATACTCTTCAACACTGTAAAGACCTGACCGCCTGAGGATAAGGTCGTCGTAGTAACTTGTGACGCCTTCAGCTATCCAAAGGGACTTCGTATAGACCTCCGCGGTGTAATCGAAGGGCCCCAGCCCTGCCGGCCTGAGCCTTTTGACGTTCCACGCATGGAAGAACTCGTGCGAGAAGAGTCCCATCGACTGGGCGTATTCCTCTTTCGGTACCAACCTAAGGCGAGGTGAGAAACACATAGTGCTGTTCAGGTGTTCCAGTCCCCCACCTGTCGTGTCAGTGAAATTCACAAGGAAGACGTACCTGTCATAGGGAACATTGGCGAAGACAGGTGTTGTCTGCTCCACGATGCCCTTGATGTCTCCAACGAACTTTTCGATGTCGACCGGCGCAGACCCGAAAATAGAGACTTCATAGCTGACACCACTGACATTGAACGAACGGATCTCTTGGTTCCCGACTTCCAGCGGCGAATCGACGAGCACGTCGTAGTTCGGCGCGGAGAACTTCCATTCCGACACCTTTCGGAGCCCAGTCGACACGACCTTCCAACCGGGCAGAGGAATTAGGGCAAGTTCGACGGGGACCTCCTTCATGTTCTCCGAATACAGATAGACGCTCGCCCCGTTGATTAGACCGTGCAAGTGGTCCAAGTAGCTGGTCCCAACGCTGTAGACAAAGGCGTAGACGGGGTAATGGATGCGGACCTTTGATACTCCGCGACACGCGACCGACCAAAGACTCTTCTCCAGCTTCCTCACCGACAGTTCGGTCCCGCTGGCCGAGTCGTAGGCTTTCACCTCAGTGATGTTACGCCCGTAGTCGTCGACGAGGTAGTGCCCCGGAGTCCAGACGGGCATTCTGAGCCTCAATTCGACAGTGGGCTCAATCTTTGCTAGCGGGACCTCCATTGTCACGTCAAAGTAGTGCGCGTTCGCCCGCGTCATGGAAACTGTATAACGAATTGGGTCTTGGGACATCGCTGACTCGAGCTCGCGAATTCAAGCCTTAAGCTTTGGCAAATGGTGCATGCGCATATACGTATACACCAGTGGCGAATGGTGTGAGCCCTCAGGCTCACACGTCCTTATTGCGCCGTGGCTCCCGCAGATTAACGGTGCCCGAGCACGGCATGCGGCCTGTACGGTTCTTCGAGCCGTTTCGCTTGGTCTCGGGTCAATTTCATGTCAACTCCCTCAGCAAGCTCAACCAGCTGTGCGACGCTGGTGGGCCCGACTATCGGCGCTCTTACGTCCGGCTTGCTGAGCAACCATGCCAGAGCAACTTGCGCAGGCTTCGACCCCTGCTCTTTCGCCACTTCTTCGAGCCTTTCTACCACGTCGAAGTCTTCCGGCTTGAAGAACCTCTCCCGGATCAGGCTGTCCTTTCTATATCGCAAGCTGGACGAGCTCCGCCCCCTCTTGTACTTGCCAGTCAGGAACCCTCTCGCAAGCGGGCTCCAGGGTATCAACACAATCCCCTCTTCCCTGCACAATGGAATCATTTCCCTCTCCTCTTCTCTGTAGGCCAGGTTGTAGTGATCTTGCATCGTCTCGAACCTCGCCAAGTGAAACCTGTCGCTGGCGCTGAGAGCCTTGGCGAGCTGCCATGCCCACATGCTCGAAGCACCTATGTGGTCGACAGCCCGTACCTTCCGTACGGCATCGGTGAGCGTCCTGAGCACATCTTCGATGGTTGTCTCGTAATCCCAGCGATGAATCTGGTATAGATCCACATGGTCCGTTTTCAGGCGCTGAAGCGACTTTCTTAGGCTGCGGAGAACGTGCTTCCTACCGAGTCCGCGCTCCCCGGGCCCTGGACCTGTCGGGAGCCCAACTTTGGTGGCGATGACCACGTCGTTCCTTCTCCCCTCCAACGCCCTTCCGACGATCTCCTCGGACCGTCCCCCCGAATAGACATCGGCGGTGTCATAGAAATTGATGCCGAGGTCCGTCGCCCTCTCAATGACCTTCCTCGAACCATCATAATCGAGGGTCCATTCATACCCATTCGAAGTCGGCCCACCGAAACTCATGCAGCCGATACAGAGACGCGATACTTTGAGGCCCGTTGTCCCAAGCGTGACATACTTCATGGTGAGACAGTTTGGGCAGCATCGGGTTAAACATTCCCAGATGTCATAAGTGGTTCGATTTCGGTCCTATTGAAGGAAAGGAACATTAGCCTGCCCGGATGCGGGCCCAGTAATGACGGCGGCAAACCTGAGATGCGATTGGGTTCCTCCCGACAATGACCTCTACCTGGCCTACCATGACAAGGAGTGGGGAGTGCCTCTGCACGATGATCACAAACTATTCGAGATGCTCGTCTTGGAGGGAATGCAAGCGGGTCTCAGCTGGGGCACCATCCTGATGAAGCGAAAAGCCTTCAGAGAGGCGTTCAGCGGCTTCGACCCGGTGAAAGTTGCACGGTACGATGAAAGCAAGATTGCTCGCCTCCTCACCAATGCAGGCATTGTCCGGAACGAGCTCAAGATCAGGTCGGCCGTTGCCAACGCGAAAGCATTCATCGCCGTGCAGAAAGAGGTTGGAAGCTTTGATGCCTACATCTGGGATCTGGTCGGGAATAAGCCAGCAGTCAACAGGTGGCGGACGTTGAAGGAACTGCCCACTGCTACTGCAGAATCAAAGAGGATTAGCCAAGATCTCATCAATAGAGGCTTTCGTTTCGTTGGCCCAACAATAGTCTATGCGCACATGCAGGCGACCGGGATGGTCAATGACCATTTGATTCATTGTTTTCGATACAGAGAGCTCGGGGGCAAACGATGAGGCTCTGCCTGCCATGACAGAAACCGCCAGACTAATCTACAGCGACACGAACGCCATGTCGGTTGCCTCATCTTGAAATCGGTGCAAAGCGGATAGAGTACTCGATCGTAAAGGGGGCAAGCAGGAGGTACACCTACTTCAGGTTCAGGCCGGACCTGACCCTCGAAGTCTCCGTGCCAAAGGGGAGAAGCCTCGACGTGAAGATGATGATCAAGGAAAGGCTCCCATGGATAGAACGCGAATACACTCGGGCAGCCAGCACTAAGAGGATTCTCTCTGCGGAAGGAGTGATGTTTGGGGGGCGGTACCACAGGCTGATCTATATTGAAGACAGCCGGGAAGAGCTTGTGCTGGACGTTGGAGCCGGAGAAGTTACGGTTAGGGCATGCGAGAGGCAAAGGGTCAAGGAGCTCGTCAGGCGCTGGTTCCTCAAGGAGACATCGAACTATGTGGTCCGGAAGGTGCGCGAATTTTCTCCTCTCCTCCGCACCAGGCCGAGCCGCGTGGACGTCAGGGAAATTGCAAAGTGGGGATACTGCACGCAGAGCAGGAGATTGTCTTTCAGCTGGCAGCTGATCGCTCTTCCAGAAAAGCTTAGGGAGTACGTGGTCCTGCATGAGCTCGTACATCTTATCGAGTTCAATCACTCGGCTACGTTCGGAAATAGACTTGCGTCGGTTTGCCCCGACTTTCGGAGCAGGGAGAAGGAGTTAGACACATTCGTACCATATGATAGATTGGCTCTCGGGTGACACAACTAGGTGAGTAGAAGGTCCACCCGTTATGTCCAGTCGTGTTCTGAACGCAGGTCCTTACCTTCGTGGAGGACTGACTTTAGATTCATCAAGTAATACGCCCATCCCGACTGGATTGCCCCGTATAGTTCAATCCACGGTTTGCTGTCGCCGAAGCCGGTGTGAGCCAGCTTGAGCATCGACCCTGTGCCCTTCTTCGAGACTACGAATTCGGCTAAGGTCTTCGCCTCTTTTCCCTTGCCGAGGTCATCGTGCCAACCGTAGGCGACTTTCTTTCCCGGGACCAGCTGTTTCACCTTGCCTGTCATTTTATGTCCTCCTTCCCATATGAATTCAATTTTCCCACCCTTCTTCAGGTCGACCTTAGCCTTGGACAGGAACCACCTCGTCAACTGTACAGGCTCAGTCAGGGCTGCAAAAACGGTCTCTGGAGGTGCGTCGTAGTAGAACGACTGTTTTATCTTGAGCTTGCCTTTTGCCATTGGCTACCGTTCTGACCCTGGCTAATTTAAGGACCGGTGAGGGGATTCGTGCATCCTCAAAGGGTTGCTCGGGCTTCATCCACCATTGGTACAAGACGACCAAGACAACGGCCGCCCGGAGGTAGATGGACGCCCCCATAATGTAAGAGGTGACCCGAAATGTGAAGAACCCGCCTTGGAAGGTAAAGAGAGCCTTGCCCCCCTCGAAGCCCAGTTGCCCGTATACCCACGGAATCAGTTTCTCGTGAAACCCGAAGAATAGGTCTCCTGACACATAGTAGCCTAGGTCGTTGACCAATGAAACCAGTAGGCCTAGGCTAAGGGCCAATTGCCAATCTTTGAGCCCTTGGAAGACAAGCAGTACAACGAAGGGCGCCATGTACGTCAGAATCAACCAGATGTGGTATCCAGGAACGCGATTGTAGTACAGATCGATCCAGTTTACATTGACGAAGCCATAGAAGAGGGCGAAGAGAACCAGTTTCACCAAAGTCAACTGCTTCTTAGTGGTCGGTTGGATACCGACTACGATGCCTTCGATTCCGCTTACCGAAACAGAAAGGGCGAGAATGGCAACTAAAGTGACCGTAGTAAGCCTCGGGATGACGACCAAGAAACTCGCGAAACCGAGCGTAACCAGACCCACTGTGAAGGCTGATGTCCTTAGCCATCGGGGGCGGCCTAGATGTGCGACGTCAGCGAACCTGCTCAGGCCCTGAATCACCAGCACGATGGCAATGAGGAGGCTGAGAGTCGTGAAACTGAGACTTGGCGACAAAATGACCACGACGGCCACGACAACCGCGGCGACTCCCAGAACGAGACGGAGGCCCTTCAGAACTGCGGGGACCCATCTCATCCCTCCTTCTGAGATGCTTCTTACAGAGGTGAGCAGAACAGCGAAAACTAGGAGTGAAGGCACCGTCCCCTTCGTGTACTCATGGTTGTACACGGACACCAGAGCGATCACTACGGCGAGAAGACCTAGAACAATCTCAGATACCCTCAACCAGACTGGTTGCTCTTGCACCATCATGATGGGATTCGCGTGCGGCTATTAATCACCGTCGGCAGGGAAGGAGGACCATCTCCTCCTTTAACGCAGGCAATTCGGTCTGTCTACGCGATGTATTTCGTAGCGTAGTAATCCATGAGCCTGTCCGGGTTGTACCACTCGCCGAAGAGTCTCGTCTGGAGCACCTTCGGAGAGTAGACCGCGCCGTATCTGTGGATGCTCGCTTGCAACCACCTTCTGAGTTTCATGATATCTCCTCTCCCTAGGGACTCTCGGACCAGTTCGCCATCACCTAGCTTGTGCCAGATCATGCCCAGAATTACATTCCCTAGTGAATATGTCGGGAAGTAGCCTAATGAGCCACCGCTCCAGTGGATATCCTGCAGGATGCCTTCGGCATTGTTCCTCGGTCGGATCCCAAGGTAGTCCTCGCAAGTATCGTTCCACATGCTTGGCAACTCCGACACCGAGGCCTCGCCTGCAATTATTTTCTTCTCTAGTTCATATCGGAGGGCTATGTGGAGGTTGTAGGTCAATTCATCAGCGTCGACCCTTATCAGGCTCCTTCTGACTGTATTGAAGTAGAAGTAGAGCTGATCGGGACTGTACTTGTTGACGAACGGGAGGTTCTTTTTCAGGATAGGGTTTACCACCTTGGTGAACTCCTTGCTTCTTCCGACAACGTTTTCCCAGAATCGCGATTGTGACTCATGGAAACCAAGCGACGCCGCGTTTCCGGCCGGGGTGAACCTGAGTTTGTCAGGGAGCTGGAGTTCGTACAGCGCATGCCCTGACTCGTGAATTGTGGAGAAAAGCGTCGATTTGAAATCCACCCCCTCGTACCTTGTCGTGATCCTTACATCGTCGGGCGCTATCCCGATGGTGAACGGGTGGGTGGACAGGTCCATCCTGAACCTGTTCATCGGCATCTGCAGTATCTGGAGGATTCCATCGTTGACCCTGGTCATTGCCTGGGTGTCATACTTGACTGATTCGAGAGGATGTTTTGGAGGGTAGACCCCTGAAGCGATGACCTTTCCCAGTATCCTCTTAGAGCCAGGGACCAGCCGCGAAAAGATCCTGTCGGCATCGCGAACAGTGAATCCTTCCTCGTAGACGTTCAGCAGAGCATCATAGGGGTGCTTAGTGTAACCTAGGCAGTCAGAAATCTTCCGGGTCAGCCCCACAATTTTCTTTAAGTGAGGCTCGAACATCTTGTAGTCCGAATTCTTTCTTGCCCTCCGCCAGACGACGGTTGCCTCGGTTGTAATCTTCTCTCTTTCCTCCACCAGCTCAGGTGGGATTTTCGTGAACATGTCCACTTCTCTCCTGAGGACCCTCAGTATTCCTCGATCTTCATCATCGAGGTCACGAAGCTTCTCGGCCTTGCCGAGGAGAGGGCTCAGGTCGACGGTTGCCTTCTGAATCATCATCGCAAGCTGACCAGAGGCTGCTCCCCGAGCGACTGCACCGCCCTCAGGCATGTGCGTCTCCATGTCCCATCCGAGGACCGCCATGGAGTGATCAAGAGCCCAAACGACTTTGTACCTTCTCAGGATTTCATCGACTACCGCATTCTTCGCCAAGCCGGCCGGCATTCGTCTTTCGCATCAGTTTTTACAGCTTCCTGGGTGAAACACAGTTTCACGTTCCGAGTTTAAATATGCGTGTGAATTCGGACGAAGTGTGCGTGCTGAAATATTTGAAGGCTCGGACAAGCTAGGTGAGGTCTCACTCAACGAGAAGACGTTTTCGACCGGCTCCCGCGGATATTATGCCTCAGCAAAGCTCGAAGTCAGGGGAAAGCGTTACCAAGTAAATTTTCAACTAGTAGAGATAGGAAGCAAGCCAGTTCCGAAGTAGTTTCTCGAACCAGCCGACCATCTGCCCTGCGAAACTTACGGAGCATTCATACACCAGTTGCCTTACACAGAGAGTGTTTCTTGTGCTATCAACACAGGGCAGAAACCTCGCCCTAGCACTTGTTGTTGGTTTAATCTTCAGCCTCCTAGCGCTTAACGTAGAGATCTACGGCGCCCCGCTGACGCACTTTCTCATCCAGTACAACACGGCTGTCTATTCAGGAGCCCTCTGGCAGTTGCTGACTTCCATTTTCGTTGTCCTTCCATTTTCGTCAGAAGGTCCTCTGGGCGTTGTGGACGTCCTCTTCAACACAATCGCAATCATTTGGCTAGACGGACTCCTATCACACGCCTTTCGACAATGGGATTACTACGCAGTATTCTTACTCTCGGCCCTAGCCGGGAACCTCGCCAGTCTCCTCAACGGCCCAGAGGCCGCGAGCTTCGGCGCGTCAGGTGGGATTTTCGGAATGTTGGCAGGCGCCATCGCCAAGGACTTCACCGTAGAGAGACGTATCGACTTCAACCTACTGGCCTGGTTCCTAGTTATATTCATCTTTAGCAGCTTTACGCTCTCTTATGTCGACTGGCAGGCGCATCTCGGCGGGGCGATTCTGGGACTCGCGGCAGGGTATGCAGTCGGCCGCAGATGCGAAGGCGAAGTCCTCTGACTAGCTGAACAATTTCTCATTTATCGCAATTGGCTAACCAACAGGAAGGAAGAAAGAAACGAAGAACAAAGCGGTGAGACCGCTTCACACTTATATCGACAGATTGCTGCAAAGCGATTGGGCGCGACAACTTGCCTCCCCTCTCATTCGCCGAAATCAAGTCAAGGGTAGCCGCTCATCTCAAGACTGCTGTCGACGCAGACGACTTCGAAATCAAGTCAGCGAAGTTGGAGGAGCTGCAGGGCGTGTGGAAGGTGGACGTCGAGTTCAGAAAGCCAAAGGCGATGTTCCCTGAGACGGCACTCCTAATGATCGACGCAACAACAGGCGAAGTGAGAGAGTTCAGGAGAGGCTACTAGTCGCATAGGCGAGCCTCTCAGTAAAGGGTTACTGTAACTCTTCTCGTGTGTTCGTGGCAGACATCTTGGATCGCGACAGGCGCTCAAACCTGAGTCCCATCAAGCGCGGCCGACGAGGGCACTCTGTGCTGCTTTCAACCAGAGTTCCATTTCTTTAGCTCTTTCGGGATTACGCGAGGACCTGCCAGAAACCATTCGAGGGGGACTTGCGTGCTCTGTCAAGGCGAAGTCTCTGAGCCCCCGTATACACAAGGGCTATAGGTAATACGCGCTCCATACGGTCATTGCTTTTTTGCCTGAGCCTGTTCCTGCTCCTGCTTGGCAAATTTCCTTCTGTTGATCAGGCTGACAACTGCGTATAGCACAACCATGACGGCTATGAATACATAAGAAGAGAAAAATCCGAGGAATGTCAACACCAACACGATTGCAAGGATGAGCGGTATAGCGATTAACAAAACGATTCGGGATTTCACTATTTCTCGTCTACGCAGTTGGGCTACATAAGGAGTCGTCGAGCGAGATTAGCCTGAATCGCATTGGGTAGTCCAGTGGAATGCACAGGCTATTAACGCCCGCCTCCCGTGACCCACTGCTATGAAGTATCGCAAATTGGGTGGGTCGGGTCTGAAGGTAAGTGAGTTCTCACTAGGCGCTTGGGTTACCTATGGTGGTCAGGTGGGGGAGGAGGACGCGACGAAGTGCATGTCTGCCGCATACGATCTTGGAGTGAACTTCTTTGACAATGCAGAGGCGTACGCGCATGGCAACGCCGAGATCGTTATGGGCAATGTGATAAAGAAACTGGGTTGGAGAAGGGAGGACATCGTCATTTCAAGCAAGGTCTTCTGGGGGGGCAAGGGGCCAAATGACCAGGGCCTGTCCCGCAAGCACATTTACGAAGCTTGCAGGAATTCGATGAAACGCCTCCAGGTCGACTACCTTGACCTATTCTTCTGCCACAGACCTGATTCCAGCACTCCGATAGAAGAGACTGTAAGGGCCATGGATGATCTTGTTCATCAGGGAAAGATTCTGTATTGGGGAACATCGGAATGGAGTGCCGCGGAAATCATGCAGGCGCATGGACTCGCCAAGGAGCTCGGCCTTACTCCTCCACAGATGGAGCAACCTCAGTACAACATGCTTCACAGGGACAGAGTTGAGAAGGAGTACCTTCCTCTATACAGGGAGATCGGGCTGGGAACCACTACCTGGAGTCCTCTGGCCTCAGGCCTCCTTAGCGGGAAATACAATCACGGAATCCCGCCTGACTCGAGAGCGGCCCTGCCAGGGTATGCTTGGCTCCAGGAAGAAACAATCACTCAACATAATGTCTCCATTGCAAAGAAGCTCGAACCCATCGCGAAGGAAATCGGATGCAGCCTAGCGCAGCTGGCATTGGCGTGGACGCGCAAGAACGAGAACGTTAGCACTGTGATCACTGGCGCCACAAAACCTGAGCAGGTAAATGAGAACATCGCATCGCAACAGTTCTTGGAGGCTCTGAACTCTGAAATCATGGAAAGGATTGAAGGCGTCCTGGAGAATAAGCCTGATCTGGGAGTTGGTGACTAGATCTTCCCCTGAGCGGAGACGGGTATGCAACTGTACTGGATGCCATTAAGATCTGGTTCAAGCGAATGCCAGCACTTCGGTTACGACGCTCAGGCGTATTGTTGCTGTCTTAACCACGAGTGAATTGCGAGCGAGGCGACTGCTTCCATTGTTGTGTTTCTCTCCTCTGCAGCTCTTCTCAGACCATCAGCCACACGAGGATCGAGCAGAATCTCTAGCTTAACGGCCCGCAGGGTGGAGACCTCCTTTCTGATGTCCTCTACTGGCCTCTGAGGAGCCATCACGAAGTGGCTGACCACGTTCTCTGCTTCTGGCCTAGGCAGTGGGGCTATCGTCTCTGCCAGTTCTTTCATCTTTGAAACACGTTCTCTACGAGGAAGTTCTTGAACCGCAGCAGCCTCCTCTGCTCTGTGTAGGAATGTAGCGTGCTTGACCGGGAGAACCCCTTCCTTTCTTTCAGCCTGCAGAGGAGCCTGCTTTACAGAGATTGCTGAACCTGACTCCTTTCTGATGCTTCTGACTGCTTCGACAGCGTTGATTCTATCATCCACATATCTCCGTGATTTGCCTATTGCCTTGGCGAGTTGCTCTATGGTGCCATACGCCCTTGGATTTATCCTCATCAACGCCGTGATGGCATCATATTCTTCCTCAGGTTCGATGTCCCTCCTCTGGATATTCTCCACCAATGAGACTATGATCGCCTCTTCGTCGGTCATAGGTCTGACGACAGCCGGCATTCTCTTCAGCCCGGCGATTTTTGCTGCTTCGAACCTCCTAGACCCGACAACCAACTCGTACCTACCACCTACAGGTCTCGCAAGGACTGGCTCAAGCACGCCCTTCTCCTTAACCGAGTTTACGAGATCCCCGACGTCGCCAGGGTTCTTCCTTACATTGGTCTTGCCGATGAAGAGCTTGGCTAACTCGATTTGCATTACGGTGCCGAACTGCCCCTTCCAACTCTCCTGTGCGGTCGGAAATCGAGCCAAATCAGTTAGGGACGATCACCACGCGGGCTCTTAAAACTATCCGGTGGGCCGCAGCAGGTGTCAGCTCTGCCTGCAGGACCAACTAGAAGCGGCCGTGCCGCGGTCGTTGTCCAAAGTCGATAGCCCGTCAGACTCTTGGGCCGTGCCATGTCGCCTCGGGTCATGATTGCGCGATGCTGCAAGTTTTCCCCTAGGCAGCCCGC
The DNA here is from genome assembly GCA_964533695.1 of uncultured Nitrosopumilales archaeon. GTDB lineage: Archaea > Thermoproteota > Nitrososphaeria > Nitrososphaerales > Gagatemarchaeaceae > UBA183. The sequence continues at coordinate 13,903 of CAZHNH010000105.1, forward strand.
GAGCCTGTACCCGGTCATTACTAGCAGGTCTCTGCATGCAGAATGCAAGAGATTTACTACGAGTCCTCCGCTGCCGCTAGTCCACTTTGACCTTTGTCTTGTAGGCATCGATGTCTAGAAACCCATGACCACTGATGTTCGCAAGGATACACTTCTCTTCTCCCTTCTGCTCGGCCCTTCTCGCTTCATCAATCGCCGCCCTGACTGCATGGGCCGATTCTCCAGCTATCAGCCAGCCCTCGGTTTCAAGAAACAACTTGGCAGCCTCAAAGACGAGAAGCTCGTCAGTGGGGTAGGCGACCGCTCTCACATATCCTTGGCTCCTAAGGGCACTAATGATTGGAGCTGCTGCGTGATACCTCAAACCGTCAGACTTGATAGGCGTCATCGAGGTCTCATGGCCAAGTGTGTACATCATCATAAGTGGGGTGTGACCCGCCGTGTCGCCAAAGTCGTATCTGTATTCGCCCTTCACAAGGTTGGGGGCCGCTTCTGATTGTGCTGCGAGGAATTCACATTTCCTCTTCTTTCGAAGAACCTCTCCCAGGAACGGCAGCGCGACGCCCCCGAAATTGGAGCCCCCGCCTAAGCATCCGATCACCACGTCGGGAGAGTCGTTTATTGACTTGAATTGCTCGATTGACTCCAAACCAATGATCGACTGGTGAATCAGGACATGGTTCAGGACAGATCCGAGGCAGTACACTCTGTCGGCTGCCAAGTCTGTGTACTCAAGTCCCTCGGACACTGCAATCCCCAGCGACCCAGGGTGCTCGGGGTCTTTCGTAAGGAGGCTCTTTCCAAAGGCAGTCTGGTCACTTGGCGAAGCGTACACTCTAGACCCATACATCTGCATAAGGAACTTCCTTTCAGGCTTCCAGTCGTAGACTGCTCTCACCCAGAAGACCACAGTCTTGAGCCCCAGCATCGAAGCAGCATAAGACAGGGCTGTCCCCCATTGACCCGCACCTGTCTCCGTGACCAGCGTCATCTTTCCCTCTTTCATGGCGTAGTACGCTTGGGCTAGGGCGGTGTTGACTTTGTGCGATCCTGTCGGGCTCAGATCTTCTCTCTTATAGTAAATCCTGGCTTTCTTTAAGCCGAGCCGTTGCTCTAGGCGTCTAGCTCTGTATAGTGGTCGGGGCCTCCCCGCATGTATGTACAAGTCCCTGACTTCTTCAGGTATGTCAATCCAATTCGACCCTGACATCTCTTGTTTCAAGCATTCGCCGACCATACGCCGCTTTAGAGCATCCATCCTCGATTCTCCATCTCCTGGCTCCTTCGGCGGTGGAATCCCTCCAGGGATGTCGGGCACAATATTGTACCACTTCTTCGGAAGATCTTCGGGCGGAAGCACAATCTGGTCAGATTTCATGACTCTGGCGTGCACACAATTGTACATAAAGAGTCCATCGAACCGGTTAGGGCGATGAGATGAACCCAATGCTAGGCAATGAGCAGCATCCAACCACCTGCACGTTTTCGCCCTGGCACCTGAGGTTGGCACATTAGCTTTATACTCAGCATCGATCAACGTTGTACCGATGCTTGACGACGTTG
>CAZHNH010000106.1:0-11977 GCA_964533695.1 uncultured Nitrosopumilales archaeon
CTTGGCAAAGCTCTGTTGGAACTCTACTAGTTGGGTTGAGGCTTTAGTAGACGTTTGTACAGTTTCTCCATCCAAGGATAGTACTCCTCAGATGCAAACTTCTTCCGCATTCCCAATACAAATGGTTCTAGCGACTTCCAGGCCAGCTGGGTCGCAAACATATCGTCGACGAGGTCCTCCTTTACGTAGCCCTTCTCGACGAGTAGCCCTATCGACTCGAAGAGCGATGCTATCTGGTGAAATGCCAGTTGTCTGTCTTCTGGAAGTTTTTCAAAGTCCTCGTAGGAAGCGAGCTTGGCGCTGATTACCGTGAGCCACGACCGCTGGACCTCAAGGCTATTCGCGAAGTCGTAGATTTTTGTTATGAGGTCGACCGTCGCGAGTTCATGGTTCTGTGTAAGCTGCATCGCCGCTGTGTTGGCTTGTCTGAGCGAGGCCTCCACCAGTCTCTTGTTGTCTCTCATTTCAAGAACAACGAAGATGGTACCCAATATAATGGCTATCGAAGCTAGAAGTGTCGCGTCTGCAGATACGGAGTCAAAGCTTAGCTGAAGACTCGAGTCGAGCAAGCGCTCAGATCATCTCCAGACTGCTCGAATTAGATCCATGTTCACCTTAGCCCAATCGAACGATCCTTATTCAACTTGGCGTGAACAACTAGGATTCGTCTTCGGGGACAATACCCAGACCACTGCATCGCCTGCATGGTATGCTAACGTCTTGCATCAGCTCTGGGGAGAAGAAGCTTACGTAGATTTCCTGACCAGTTCCACGACACCTTGGACAGTTGTCTGTCACCCTTATGAAAGGAGACATTGGCACGTACACACTAATTAGTGGCTCGCACCAATAAGAGTTGCCGAAGTAGAATCAATATGCGACATCCTTTGTGAAGAGCAAACACATTTCGACAACAGCATCTCGTCGTTGAGACATTCCCATCGTCAAGCAACTCTCTAAGGGACTCTCGCGATCGTGTCTGCGATAGAAGCTGTGAGCTCTTCTCGTTCCTTGGCGAGTTGCAGCTTCTCCGACTTTTCCGTTTCTAGTCCTTCAAGTTTTGTTTGCAAAGACTGCAACTTCTTCCATTCCTCAGCGCACGGAGATTCCCATGGATGTCTGTCTATAGATTTCAGTGTTTTCTGTTCTTTGACCATCTCGTCTGTCAGTAGCCTGATTTCCGCTTCCAACTCTTTGATATCTTGAGCGGCGTCTTCCAAGGAGGGACCAGCACTTCTGCCAAATAGGCGTCTGAAGAGCGACTCAGATCGCTGTCCTGTACCTTCACTAGGTGTTAGTTGTTCTTTCTTCTCCTCGAGTTCGAGCGAACGTCTGGCCAACTCGTCTTGAAGCCCGACAATTCTGGAGCTAAACTGCGCCCTCGTTTCGTCAATCTTCAGCATGACCTCATTCTTCTCAAGCTTGGCTGTAGATATGCAGTCGTCGATTGCAGAGACGTCGACTGGCCTTGACAGCCACGAGGTCAGTTCACGTCGCCTTTCGACATACTCGAGAGGAAGTTTCTCTGTTCCGATTGTATTCTCAAAGTCGTCGAGCAATAGACTCACCCCCTTCATCCAGTTCTCCAATGAGTAACCACCAGGTTCTGAGGTGAATCTCTGATGCCCAAGCCTTTCCAACGCAGTAATAGTCCGACTCTTGAGCTGTTCAATATCCAATCTCGTAGGTTCGGAATATCTCACCTTGTGCACCATGTTTCTTCAACTTCCTTGTTCGGGAGAAGAGAGTCCGGTACGCCTGGTATTAATTGTGAGGTCGTCTCTAGTTCTCGGCCTGATGACGGGAACATCTGCTCACCGGCGTCAATTAGTTATGCACTATAGTCCGCGAATGCCTAGCAGTGATTACCCATATGCGGAATGTCTCGAGAAGGGCATTAGTTTTAGCATAGAATTGGCGAACTTGTAGCAGTAGAGTTTCGCGGTGAAAAAGCCGATTACGACAAGGAAGACAAGTTCGAAGACGGCAAAGTTCAGGGCTGCCGTTACAACCACGGGTAGAATTAGGGCCAATTTTCCTCTCTTAGGAGCAGACAGGACGAATGCCACAACAGCGACTGTCGATGTATAGAAACGAGTGGCTTCAGTTTGTGCCTTTTCCCGCCACTTGTCTATTGCCCGGTTGGTTCTAGCCGTCTTGATTCTCAACCCATTGGACCTCCTGTATCACAGCGGCCACCATCCCTGCAAATCAATATGTTTTGACCGGCTCTATAACCCTTATGATAGATTGGTCTAGTTCTGACGTCCGGTCGATCCCCTACGGGTCAACTTTAATTTAACTTGGGGATCCGGCGGTTTGGAGCCGCTGCTTGTTCCAAGAAGCAACGATGGTTGACGATCACTGTCACGCAATATTGCTCAAGGGTCGCGCCAGTGACTCTTCTTCGCCACGATGACGAACAACACACATGAGACTACGATCAAGACGATCCAGTCAATCAAAAGGCTGGAAGATGAAAGCGGCAGGTCGCCTATAGCATTCTGAGCAATTCCTGCCGCATAGGTCGCAGGGGAGAGATACGCAAGGTCCCTTATCTGAATCGGAATGTATGTGATTGGATAGTAAATCGGTGCGATTGTAGCGAGTATAACTGTCAGGATGCTTACGAACGCCCGATTCTGCTGGATGTCGGTGCTGAATGTGGAAAGCATGAAGCCAAGCGCGACCGAGAACGAAAAGATCAACGCGAACACGCCGAGCACAGTGATCGCTCCAACGAGACTTGCATGAATGAATAATAGAGCAAGAACCGTCAGGACACTAAGCGCTGGTAGAGCGTTGGTCAGTGCTGCCATTGCCATCCCAAGCATGTAGGCAAACGCGCTAGTGGGCGAACTCACCAACATGTCTTGCATCTTGAAATCGTTCTTCATGTGAGAGAGATCAATCTGGAGGTTCACACCCCCAGAGATCATGCTGGTTATCAGAGCGCCCTCAATTGAGATGCTCAGGAGATTCCCATGACTTACCAGAAGAATTAGGACGAGAACCGAAAACGGAGCAATCACATTGCTGACAAGCGTTATCGGATAATTCTTCATCTGATAAATCGCGTCGATAAGTATCGATGCGTAGACCTGGCTCAACTTGCTATTCTTCACGGGGTTCTCCCCGGCCAATCAGATTGCTCTGCGTGTCTTCCTCGATAGGCTTCCTTACCAAGTAGTAGAAGATGTCTTCGAGTGATATTGGATAAATCGAGAACCGCTTCTTCTCCCGCACCAGCCGTTCTGTGATCCTGTCCGCTTCCTCTTCTGTTGTGAATATTTGGGTCGACCCGTCAGCGCTCTTGATGACCTCGCCGACATTCGGTACGAAGGATTGCCCATTCTGCATGATGCGTACGCTGACTTGGTACTTGACCACTGATCTCAACTGACTCAATGTTCCTAAGCTGAGGAGCTTACCATTCTCGAGGATGCCTATCAAATCAGCGAGCCTCTCAGCTTCTTCGAGGTAGTGGGTTGTCAAGAAGATAAAGTGGGTCTTCTTGAGGTTGTTCAGCATAGCCCAAAGGTCGGCCCTGATCAGCGGGTCGAGCCCCGTCGTCGGTTCGTCGACGAAGAGGATTTTCGCATCGGTTGCTAAGATTGTTGTCATCAGGACTCTGCGCTTCACTCCACCAGAGAGATGCCTGTTGGGCGTGTTCTCATATTTCCCGAGCCCCAGTCTGGCTAACGCTTCCGCGACCTTAGATGCCGCTTCCTTCCTACTAAAGCCTCTGTAAAGAAGATAGGAATATATCGTCTGCTTCGGTGTCAGCCAAGGCACAAGTCGTGCTTCTTGCGGCATCACTGCAATCTGTTCTCTTATCTTTCTGGCTTCGTTCATTACGTCTATCCCATTGATGCTCGCGCTTCCAGAGCTTGGTTGAAGCTCTGTGGCGAGTATCCTGATCAATGTGGTCTTTCCTGCTCCGTTCCTCCCGAGAAGCGCAAATATTCCCTTGGTCTCTATTGAAAGGCTCACGTTTTCTAGTGCGATAGCATCTTTTCCATACTGCTTCGTAAGGTTCCTGCATTCTATGATGTTTTCCAATGCGTTGCGATGTCCTCTTCAAGAGCTCTATAAGAATCCGGAAGATTATGCAGGCCTGTTGAGGCGTCGACTTTATCGAATTCGTGGGTCCTCTGGAAGTCCGCTTTTTCAGTGGAGATATTTTTCCTCCCATTGACCAAATGCCATGCAAGCCAGGCAAGTGGCGATATTGCCGCATACGCCAAGATTGTGCCCCACCAGATTCCGACATCCGAGTACATGTACCTGACAGCTATGGCATATGGAATCACGGTAAGGATGCCGGTGACCATGAAAGAATTCGTGAGCGACCTGGAGAACTGTACTCCGTGCGCGTCGCTTGTCACGTAAAGTGACGAAGTCCAGATTGCCGGAGCCGCTGCGAAAACGCCCGCCAGGAGGGGACCACCTATTTCGCTAAGGATAACTACGGCGCAGACTATGCATCCCCCTAGTGCCCCTCTCCAGATCATCCGGGAGAGGCTGAAATCTGCCTTCACCGGTGGAACATTTCTAATGCCGATGCGGCGGTGGATCACAAAAATTGTCGAAGCCATCACTACCGCAATTGCCACCGACAAGGAGAAGTCATCAAAGCGTAAGAATGCCACAACTGAAGACAAAGCTAGCCACAGAAGGAGGGCGATTGCCATTCGGGGTCCAAACGTCAATCGGTCAGGTAGCGAGTAGAATAGGAGGAACGCAAAAGTCACGCTGAACGAAAGAGGAAAGATGGCTGTAGCCTGCACGGCAGCTGTTTGGGACTGGCTCCACCCTATGAAGAGGAGGGAGACTGCTCCCGTGGATGGAAGCCCTCCCAGGAAACCGGCTTGACCAGATCCGTACAGGTCTGCAATGGTTGTCACTGCTGCCACGACGACCCACCCGGATCCGAACGCAAACAGCAGGTGGAGAGGGAATGCTCCAGTCATGCGACAGATCTTCTCCGAGTTTCAGCTGCGTTGAGATGTTTGGTTAAACATTCGTGCTTGAACAATTACTCCTTTGGCAAGCGCAAATGAATACACACTTGCGCAGTACTCCAACGCCCTGCGTCAGGTGTGAGATGCAAAGGCGCTTCAGGGAGATGGGTGTGAGCACAACTTTCTGAATTAGAATACGGCATCATAGCGAGGTGGGGAGGGCCATGCACAACGCGTGGCCAGTCGGCTTCAACCATTCTCGGTCTACCTATGTGAAACACAATCTCTAATCAGGCAGTGGGGTGCCTCTGGACTTGTGGAGACGGCTTGAGCACTCGCTGACCCTCCCTTCCGACTTCCCGTTGGGTCACCTAGTCCGAGCACTATGATATTTCGAATTCGTTCCCGTCAGGATCACTCAGGATTGCATACATTCCCCAGCTCGTGGAAGTCAACTCTTCGGAGAACTCCACTCCTTTCGCCTTGAGTTCGCGATATGTCGTCTCAACTTCGTGTGGTTCGCTTGCCGGGATAAGCGCCCCAGTCGCATTGTCTCGCTGCATGACAGCTTCTCCACAATGCAACCAGATTCCCGTTTTGCCACCAGGGCGGTCTGATCCCCAAGCATCGCACTTGCCACATAGATGTAGCAGGAACTGGGACCCTCTCGGCCTGACAAAAACTGTGTGTCTCTTGTTCTCCACGATTTCGAATCCAAGCATATCACGATACCACTCAGCCGACTTGTTTGCATCCTCGACGAGAATCGCGGCGGAACCCGCTCCTGTAATCATGCGCTCAAGTTGCTGACTTACACCATAAGAGATTTCTGGTTCTTCATCCTTCGGACACACACTCAGCGTTCGGGCTATTTCCACGCTGTGAGAAACTCAGCTGTCTCATGACAAAGGCCAGTGTCCACCTGACTTCCTTAGCACATCAATTGCTGCGAATAGGTCACCTTCGACGAATTCGTGCCTGCCGTTCTTGCGAGCACTCTTCACGACTTCGAGAGCAAGCCTGTTGGATGTTCTGTACGTCTCGTACATCGCAAACGTGTAAAACCCTACCCCCTCTTGCCGAGCGCGATTGAAGAGGTCCTCCCCCAACTGCTCTCCTCGCGACTCGATAATTGAGGCAGTTTCCTCTCGCATTCGGTCAACAAGGTTCCCTGGGTGCTCCATTCGCTCGTCCGAAGCTAGGAGACCTAGACGGATTGAGAATTCGAAGTCAAGCTTACGGAGTACTTCGCTCCTGAATCCCGCCCATTCCGTATCGAAGGAGTTACGCTCTTCTGAAGCCAACTGCCGGCAAATCACCTGGATTTCATAGAAAAAGTTTCGCGGAGGCAAAAAATAGATTCAGACTTCTGAATCTGTTAATAGGGCGAGGCGAGGACTTCGGCAACATTGACGAGCTACGGAAAAAGCTGTGAGAAGTGCAAGGTCTACTTCATCGCGACGGACAGAGACCAGCGCCTGTGCCAATGGTGCCAATCCGTCGAAGAAGGCGCGATACAAACCGAACTGTACGAGCCACAAGATAGTCTCTAGGACCCCCCCGGGAAAGACCTTTTCCACCGCTAGCAGCATTTGTTGCGATACCCCCAACCAGGGATGACAGAGTCCCGATCGCAACGTCGTCAGTTTTCCTCCTTGGCGTAGTGTGAACGAATCCTAACGAAACGACTAGCGGCAGCTCGTGGTTCTCCCGTCCCACTTTCTGGAAAGGTGTAAGAAATCGCGAGAATATGCTCTGCGTTATGATAATCAGATGCGCGGAGTGCGGGTGTTCCCCCAACGAGTGCCGCGACGCGCCCTCAGCTCTGGACTGTCCTGTCTGCAAGCTTGACGAGTGTTGTTGCTGGGACGCTGTTCACGGTGTCGTTGAATGATTGTCTGGTTGCACGTTCGACCTTAAACAGATTGAAATTCTATCTAAGAACAAATCCAAATGTCGCTACCTCCTTAAGAAATGCCGAGGCTCTGGGTTGCCATGGTGCCGAGAATGATCTACACCGGAATCCGAGTCAAGAGCATGGAGGAGTCAATCAAGTTTTACACCGAAGTCCTAGGCATGCAACTCGTTGCACGAAAGCTAACGCCCCAGACCCATGGAGAAGTGGCCACTCTAAGGAGCCAGGGCTCAGAGCAAGTAATAGAGCTAAATTGGTACGCCCACGGAAGTACCTTCGGGGGGTCTTACGAAAGCGGTTCGGAAATAGATCACTTAGGCTTCGAAGTGGATAACCTGGAAGCATGGATCCGCGAACTTGAGGCAAAGGGCGTGACAATCCTAATCAGACCATACCAGATTGGACGCTGGAACGAAGCTTTCATTGAGGATCCGAACGGAATATGGATTGAATTCTTACAGAGAGGCTAATCGCAATTGCAGCGTCGTCTCCGCACCGTGACTGTCTTGTCATAGAGACTCCATCCAACAACAGAATCCTATCCGTCCCACCGATTGTTTCGTTTCTGAGACCAGGCCCTCGTATGGGATTGTTTATCAGCCGACTGCGACGAGGGCCTCGGAAAGTGGCTGACATCATTAAGGCCGAGAACCTGACCAAGGTGTACCGCGGGAGGGTGGCCGCTGTTGACCACATTTCCTTCAACGTTGCCGAAGGGGAGATCTTCGGGTTTCTAGGGCCTAACGGCGCGGGCAAGACAACCACAATCAAGATGCTCAACACCCTTGCATCCATCACAGAGGGACGGGCAATTGTGGCAGGACACGACGTTGCGAAGGATCCTGGTGCTGTCCGCAAGAGCATAGGGGTTGTCCCGCAAGAGCTTACTGCTGACGACGAGCTGAGCGGAACAGAGAATATGATGCTAATGGCCAAGCTGCATCAGGTCAGGGGGGCCACAGCTAAAGCCAACATCGCAGGGTTACTTCGACTGGTGGATCTGGAGGATTCTGCAAGTCGGAAGGTAAAGACCTACTCCGGCGGAATGCGGAGACGACTTCAGCTGGTCATGGGGCTTCTACACGAGCCCAAGATCCTCTTCTTAGACGAACCAACTCTCGGGCTGGATGTGCAGACGCGCAGCAAGATGTGGCATTACATCAAAGGACTGAACAGAGAGAGAGGACTCACAGTCTTCATGACGACTCACTACCTCGACGAAGCAGACTCTCTCTGCGACAGAATCGCCATCATCGACCACGGGACCATCAGGATTTCCGGTGCTCCCACGGAACTCAAGGAGGCGCATGGCGGTGACATCATCACGTTGACACTCTCAGAAACCGAGGAGGATCTCACGACCTTCCTCAGCGGTATCCAAGGAGTGCAAGGTGTAACCCGCGACGGCAGGGTGTACAGGATAAGACTCCCAAAAACCGAGAAGGCGCTTCCGTCGATCGTTGCCGGGGTCGTGCAGAAGGAGGCGGAAATCGAGGAAATCTCCTTCTCCAAGCCGACGCTAGATCAGGTCTTCTTGGACGTGGTAGGAAAATCGATGAGAGATGAGGAAACTTCTGAAAGCGATTCCAGCTGGGAAAACATCAAGATGGAGAGGGCTAGGTAGGAAGTGCTCAACGAGACACTCGCTCTCACTTTCCGGGCCCTGAGAAAGTGGGTGCGAAATCCTGCCTCAATCCTGCCGGGTTTGTTCACGGCCATGTTCTACCTTGCCCTCTTCGGGAGTTCTTTCAATCCTGTTAACCTAATCCCCTCTGGCGCAGGAAGCCAGGCATCGTCAATCCTCCAAGCGACCTTCGGCGGAGCGCCCACTTACATCACCTATCTGACATCCGGGGTCATCTGCATCATACTCGTATTCAACATGGCCTTCGGGGGAATCGACTTGGTCCTCGATAGACAGCTCGGCTACCTGAGCTCCTTGCTCACGGCGCCTGTCCCTCGTGCCGCCATCTATCTCTCGGGGGTGGCCCAAAACTTGGTGAAGGTCCTCATACTCGCTGTGCTGACATTCATTGTAGCACTTTTCCTTCCGAACGGTCTCCAGCTTCCTAGCACATTCAACGTGTTGGATTTTGTCGGAATCTTCAGTGCCTTCATACTGTTGGGACTGGGTCTTTCTTTTGTCTTCACTGCACTTGCGCTATCCGTCCGAAGCATCGATTCACTCGTTGCCATAGTCAACTTTCTGACTCTCCCGATAATGTTCATGAGCAATGCATTTTTTCCGTCCTCTTCCTTTCCCAGTTGGCTCAAGACAATAGCCGACGTTAACCCTGTCACAAAGGCAAACGAGGCGGCGAGGTTGCTAATTGTAAACGGTTCACTTTCCCAGAGCCAATTGTCAACCTACGGGTGGGACATGGTCTACCTGGCCGTCTTCGCTGCACTCTTGGGTGTCATAGGTTACCTCGCTGCTAGGAGGGCTCTCAGCCCCGAGTGAGGCACCAGTAGATGCCCAAACAGAAAGACAACCTGACATTTCAGTGCGCGATGTATGGGTACATTGCATGTCTAGTTAGACTCATAAGAGCGGGACTGGACGTTCAACGAGCGAGATAGGATGGAATCTTCACCCGACGACGTCAAGGGAATACTCGGACCGAACGAAAGAGTCGAACTCTACATCAAGGAAAAGATTTACCGTCCGAGGATCAACATCGATTCCGTCATTATCACCAATGAACGCATAATCCTGAGACACCCTCATGCCCTGGGGATGAAGAAGGACTATATCGACTACAATTATCAGGACATCGTGAATGTTATCCTAAAGCGGGGGTTCACTCGCTCCTCATTGCGCTGTACCTTGAGACTCGGAGGAGACCCGCTTTCGCTCGACGACCTCCCTAACTCTGAAGCGCAGAAGGCGTATGGGATAATCAGAGAGAATCTCGTAAGGTACCAGAGTCCCTTTACGCCAACTGCTCCCGGTGCTGCATCAACGCGAGGGGGTGCTTCCACTGGTATCCCTCCACCAATATCATGTAGGAGTTGCGGCGCCCCGCTCCTCGTTGGGCAAAAGTTCTGCGGGAATTGCGGTCGACCTATCTGAGCTCTTGTTGCGACTCGCAATCCAGTCGTTATAAGGCAGGGAGTTCTTCAGTCACTCATGACCCTCTTGAACGACTTTTCTTTTGAGGTTCTAGAGCAACCTCGGCATCTAGAAAAGTTCGCGCGGTCGAAACTCGATATGGTGCCTAAGGGTTCGATTCTAGTCGGAGCCGGGGACTCTTATGCCGCCGCCCTTGCTGGATTCTACCTCTCCAGAGGAGGGTGTTTTGCCCTCGATCCCTATTACTTGTCTGTCTCCCCAGATACTGCAGCCGGCAAGGAAGTCGTCTTCATCTCCGCATCGGGTCGAACCTCTTCCAATCTCGTTGCAGCAAGAGAAGTAAAAGGGGTAGCGAACAGGATCGTGGCTCTGACCGCCGATGAGGAGAGCAGACTTGCGTCCGTAGCGGACAGCATTGTAAGACTCCCAATGGACTTGTTGCCGAGGATGCCTTGAGCACTGTCATTCAGCCTCTCTCTTTTGGCCGTGCTGAAGATGTTAGGCGTGAATGACACATGTGATTTCAGGCGTGCACATACACAGGCTAGGAGTAGTTCTAACAGCGTGACATTCAGCGAAGGCGCTACGTACTTCCTTGGGAACTCGGCAGCCCACTCTGTCGCACTTTATTCCGCAGCCAAGGTCTATGAGTTATTGGGGCAAAGGGCCTTCCCAGAGGCTCTGGAAGAGTTCAGCCACCTTGAGCTTTTTTCTATCACCAAGGCGGATGCCGTGAACATATACTCGTGTTTCGACCCGTTTGGAAAAGGAAGGAAGCTGGAAAAGGCACTCGCTAGGCACGGGTATGCTTCGTCGCTCATCGAAGATAAGGGCGCGAACGACACAGAACGGCTCTTTCACGCCATCTTTGCGGCGCAGTTTTCGGTCTTGCATAAGGCCGAAGCCGCATGTCTGTCAGAGCCCAACTTCCTCTTAGACAAAGCAAGATTAGAGATAAGCGGCTCCATGATTTACTGACTGACAATGAGTTCCTCTCCGACAGTCCGCACGAGCAATCCGCCGACTTTCCAGAATACCTGGATCACAACGCCTCCTTCCTCTCGGCCCTCTTAACGCGCCGTGTAGTGAGGGAGTATCCGTTTGAATGATTAGCATGCATGTCTCGTTGGTCTAAGATGGCAAAGAAGGTGCAATTTGAAATTCCTTCTCTTCCCACATGTCGAAGGCTGTCGCGGATGACGAAGCTTGGGTTATTATGGCCAAGGCATTGCCCACGTGCAAGAAACTTACCACTCCGGCATAGACCGAGCCCCATGAAAGTGCGTATCCCATTCCTAGAGCTAATCCAAGGACGCCCTGAAACACAGCGAGGTTTCGGGTTATCTTCGAAATCCTCCTGATTCTAGCCGGACAGGATGAACGAGAGAGCTCACGACTCACCCGAAATGCGAGACCGAGTATCGCGACGCCTACGAGCCCGTGAACTACGACATTGACGGAGTACGGGAGTGACGAAAACAGTATGAACAGAATCTGAAAGAAGGCAATCCAGATGACCAGGTACATCGACTGCCAAGTTCTCACGCGGTGGAGAAAGTGAATTTGCCTTTTAAGGCTGACATCATAATCGAGTCCTCTAAGGCAGGTGTCTCAGTGCACTCCCGGCTGCACCGAAGCGAAATGTCTCCTCGTAGTTCCGAGAAGCAACGCTATTAATCGAGTAATGCGGCTAGATGCAAAGCGGCATGCCCGGAACACTCTCAAGTGGCGATTTGTCCGAAGGCGTACTAAGATCAATCGGCAGGACTCCAATGTTTCGTTTGGGCAGAATTTCTGCGCCGGACTGGGCCGAGGTCTGGGTCAAGTGGGAGGGCGCCAATCCGACGGGGAGCATGAAGGACAGGATGGCTCTGTCAATGATCGAAGGAGCCGAAAGGCGAGGCCAGCTGAACGCAGGGGGCAGGGTTGTCGAATATACGGGCGGCAGCACAGGCAGCTCATTGGCCATGGTCTGCGCTGCCAAGGGATACCAATCCCATTTCGTCTCCTCAGACGCCTTCGCCG
>CAZHNH010000107.1:0-11343 GCA_964533695.1 uncultured Nitrosopumilales archaeon
AAGGAGGGACGGGACTACTACGGGGCGATGGTTTGCGCGGCCAACATGGCGTTTACGAACAGACAGGTTATCGTTCAGAGGGTGAGGGACGTCTTCAGCGAGGTATTCCACAGGGACGCCGAGTCCCTCGACATGCACCTGATCTACGACGTCTGCCACAACATCGCCAAGGTAGAAAGGCATGCATATGACGGCGGGAACGCCGAAGTCCTAGTCCACAGAAAAGGGGCCACGAGGAGTTTCGGGCCGGGACACCACGATATACCTCCACCCTACAGGTCTGTAGGGCAGCCCGTGATCATAGGTGGGTCGATGGAGACAGGGTCATACCTCCTGGTTGGGACGTCGAAGGCGATGGAAGATACATTCGGCTCAACGGCTCACGGCTCAGGGAGGACGATGTCGAGGACTGCTGCAAAGCGGGAGGTGAGGGGGGCCGAGCTCCAGAAGAAGATGCTCGAGAGAGGGATCTACGTGAAGTCGGCGACGATGGACGGGCTCGCCGAGGAGGCGGGGATGGCGTACAAGGACATCTCTGAGGTCGTGGAGACGATGGACACCGCCGGCATATCCAAGAAGGTAGTAGCGCTGAGGCCCGTGGGAAACATCAAGGGTTAGGCTTGGGAAGCCCTTCGCTGGGCGTCGAAGGAGTTTTGATGCGCCGAAGGTACGGGCGAAAGTCGACACCAGAGGGATGAGATTGACATGAGACAGGAAAAGGTTTAGCCGATGTATCCGGGTCTTGTTTCGCGCCTATTCTGAGGGGACGTCTCCTGAGACTGTTCTGACATCGCCTGCAGCTGGCTTATGACCTTCTGCGTCTCTTCCGCCTTTTCTTTGAGCTTTGATGTGTCGATCGGGAGCCCGATCGCATTGGACAGCGTCTCGAGCACAGACTTAGAGGCACCTGCGTCCACTACGAACCCAGACGTCTCGCCGAGGAGGCACGCGCCTTCCAGCCCTCGCAGTGCCGCAACGCCGATGAGGAGCCCGTTCATCCCGCTGATTCCGCCGTCCTTCATCAGTGTGACCCCCATGGCCGATATCGAGGAAGCCATCTCCTTTGAGGTCGCGGAGCCGTAGACCTTTGGGGACGGGGAGAATGTGCCTGTAATATAGGCCGCTAGGGCGTACACCTTCTTCACCCCGTACTCCTTCGCTCTGCTCACGACAGCGTCGGAAAGCTCGTACTCACCCTCCGCGGTGGTAGGCTGAGCGTCAGCTGTGAAGACGAAGAGGCTCCTCCCCCTCGCAGCTTGACCGAAGAACAGTTCAGCTTTCATCTCCTCTGCTGTCCCGTCCGCCCTGACGTTGACCACTGGTGGAAAACTATCGCTGGCATATTCGACAATCTTCTTCAGTTTGAAAACGGAAATCAGGTGGTCGGCCGCCAGTTTGCCGACATATCCGCTCCCCGGCAGCCCGCAGACCAGCACAGGGTTGGCTTCCCGTTGGAGGCTAACTAGAACGATCTCCTTCAAGATGGACCTCCCCTTCCCTCTTACCCCACTGGATGCTCCTCGCCGACGGGCAGAACGCCTGGGTGCCACGCCCCTACCTTCCCTCTGCCTCTCTGCTGAGCTTCTCGCTTAGATCCACGAGCTTGCCCCTGTCCTGGACCCTGATTGATGTCTTGAGCCTGAAGCGGAGTCCAAGCTGCCTACAGATGGAATAGAGCTCTCCGCCGGAGACATGCTCGGTCAGCCTCCCCCTCCGGATCATCTCTGCAAGTTCCCTCACCATCGCCTCGGTCTGAGTAGGGTAGAACGAGTATGCCGCCTCAAGGACTTCGTCGCCCCTGTCGTAGAGAATGCCCTCCACAAGCTCCCTGTCCGTCTTCTCCTTCTTGACCGGAGCCTGCGTCGTCGCCTTTATCCTCTTCTTCAAAGCCTCCAGTTTTCTCTGCTCCAGAAGCCGGACCTCAGTGTCATCCTCCAAGGTTTTCGCCTTCCGCCGACGGCCGCGCCCATAAAACGGTTGCTCAGTGCCGTGCCTATTCCCACAGTGGGAGATGTGTGGAGACGATTGGCAATGAACGCGCCGTCCCCACCACCTCGACAGTTCGTGCAGCCTTTGGCGTCAGGGTCTTAAGAGCGTGTCCGCGAACAGATGGGTGTTTTCGTCTCTCACTCACCAAACGTCTTAGCGAAGGAGATACAAAGAGGGCGGAATCGGCCGGATTCGAAATCAAACATTCCTTAGGGCTGAGTTATCTTTATGCTTTGAGTCGGGCAGCTAGTCTCGCACGCCATGCAGAATATGCAATCGTTCTCCCTGACAGGCTCTGACTTGTCGGTCCTGTATTGAGTCCATTCTGGCGACCCCTGTTCCAGAATCTTGTCCTTCCCCGTGCCTGCTTGTCCTGGATTCAGGACCCACTCGAAGACGAAGACCGGGCAGACATCCATGCATACACCATCTGCAACGCACGACTCCCAGTCGACCGCGACTTGAGACCCGTGTATACCATGGGAAGTCGGATATGGTTTCCCTTCGCCATCCATTCTCGAAAGCCCTGCTGCTCGCACCTTGTGACCGTTGTGCTCTCCCGTGACAGGAAACTGATCCGGTTTTGACAAGAAGTTCGGGTCGATCGGGGCAGATTTGTAACCTGGGTCTCTCGTCATCTCATGGCGACTCGATTTTGGGGGATTATAAGTTTACTCGCGCGCTTCGAGGACTTCGAAAGTTCCTCTGTCCTCTAGCTTGTAGATTTCGATCGGCTTGTGTGTGAATATGCCAACCTCGACCACTCCAGGGACTGCCTTGAGATTGACTTCCAAGACCCTCGGCTCCGCCACCGGCTCGAGCATCGTATCTAGAATTATGTTCCCGTTCTCAGTGTAGTAAGGATACCCCTTTGGAAGCAGCCTCTCCTGTGGGACTCCGCCGAGCATCGACAGCTTGAGCTTGGCGCTCTCCCTGGCCAGGGGGATGACTTCTATGGGCACTCTTACCCCTCTCTCGCAGAGACGATGCACGAACTTCTGCTCGGAGGCCACGATGACGACGTGCTTCGCGCTGCTCATCACCACTTTTTCTTTGAGGAGCGCACCGCCCCCGCCCTTGACTAGGTTGAGGCCGGCGTCGACTTGATCTGCGCCGTCAATCACGAGGTCTACGGAGCCTGCGAAAGGAGCGAGTGTCACACCGTTTTTGGTTGCCGCCATCTCGATCTGGGTCGATGTCGGGACCCCTCTAATCCGCTTCGAGCGAGCCAACACGAGGGGCGAAAGATCGTCAAGGAGCGCGGCGACGGTGGAACCACTGCCGAGCCCTAGAACCATTCCATCGGCTATCTTTTTCGAAAGGTCCAGGGCCACGCCTTCAATGGCTTGTCGCAGCTTGTTCTCCATCAATCTTCCTGCTGTTGCGGCTGCTTCTTCTCTATGTCAATCTGTTCGAGCCTAGTCAGGGCTTCCATGACCTCGTTTCTTATCTCCCTGACCCTCTTCTCAGACTCGGACATCTCAGGTTTCGCCTTCTTCTCGACCGCCCTTTCTAAGTCGTTACCACGGTCTATTCTCGCCGCTACCACTTCCTTCTTCGTCGCTCCTCCCTGGCCTGCGATCGTGGGGGCAGCTATGACTCCAAGTCTCTGTCTCGCGGCGTCGAGTCTCCCTTCGATGTTCTGTATCTTCTGCTCGAAAAGCGTGACAAGCTCGTTTCTCAGGCTCTCCAGCTCCCCGACCTCTACAACGAGTTCGACATCCTTGAGCTTGGTCTGCATGTCCCTGATTTGTTCGCTGTACCTTTTGGAAATCATTTCCCTCTCCTCCTTCGTGATCCTGCCTTCGTTCTCGGCCTCGTAGAGCTTCATTAGCGCGGATGAGAGAAGGTCCCTTTCTACCATCACGGTCCTCATCTCCCTTTTCGAGCGCTCGAGCTCCGAGGACGAGACCGAGCTCGCCGAGACTCTCCCCGTGATATCCCTTGACGCGGCTATCACTTTCTCGGGCTTTGGTCGGGAATAGAACACGAAATAGGTGACGACCGCCCCGAGTCCAAGACCTACCGCGCCTGCAATTACCGGTGTTACAAAATCTGGCATTAGGGAGCTCCTTTCACATCCTTGGATGCTTTGGTATTAAAGCTAGATTCATCGCGAAACGCAGGTCCGTGCAGAGATAGGTTCTCCGGCGTCCAGAGCCTGCCACATCACGCTTTGGCAGAGAGTTGTTCGCGTCAGCTCGGCGGAGGAGAGATCATTATGATGTTGTCCCCTCTGACCACGAGAGTCCCAAGGGGCCTCGCGGGCCCCTCCTCGGCGACTTCCTCGGCCTTGTCGAGCGACAGGTTCATGTGCTGGTCGAAGCCTTGGAGCGTCCCCCTGACAACTTTCCCTCCCTTCAGCTTGATGAGGACAATCTTTCCCACACTCTCGTCTAGGACCTTCACCGCCATATCTACGGACAAATCCGACCCCTTCCTTCTTCCGGCCTCCTCGAATGGATTTATTTAAGGAGTCAGATTCGAGACGCCCGTTGAAGAAGTGGGTCCTTTCTAGGCGAGAGTCGTCTGAAATGGTCGAACTCATTGAGTCGTCGCTTGGGAAAAGTCTCGGACTGCCGAGGTCGGCCCAGGCCGCTTGCGCTGAGCCTGCCGATGGCGTGGTCTTCGTTGATCTGGGGGGCTTCGTCTTCGTGAAGGAGAACAAGAAGATGAGTAAAGGAGAGAAGCAAAAGGAAACGGGGTCGGAAGGTGAGAAGGATTACGTGTTCGTCCCCTTCCTAGGCTCCCAGCGCGTCCTCGACCTCTTCCCTTCCGTGGTAGTAGATGAGGGGGCTATCAAGTTCTTATTGAACGGGGCCGACGTCATGAGGCCGGGCATTCGTAAAATGGAAGACTGGGGGGAGGCCGGAGCGATCGTAGTCGTCAAGGAGGCGAAGAAGGGGAGGGCAATCGCAGTTGGCTTGTCGACCACATCCGGTTCCGCGGCGTCCGCTATGTCGAAGGGGAGCTGTCTTAGGAACCTTCACTATGTGGGCGACAGGTACTGGAACCTTCACAAACAGCTCTGAAACGGAGGAGTTAGGACTGTGATAGGTTCGCCTGTGTTCATTTGATGAGTCTACCAGGATTATTGACTAGATTCTGCGGGATCGAGAGCGAGCAGTTTCAGTTCACTCTCCCTTTATATGCACCGAACGAATTCTGATGTTTCTGAAGAATACATTACAAGTTGGTCTAACAAATTCGCGGCGTTGACAGAATTGCGAACGTGGTCACGCTTAATAATAGGTCACAGGCCAAAGGAGAATTAAGTCACTAATGTCAGGAGTCGTCCAAGAAAGACGGATGGAAGGGAAGAGCAAGGAAATACTGCTAAAGGCTCTCGCGCTAAAGAGCATTGAAGACATACCCAAGATACGGGAGGATGTTACTAACAAAACGATCGTGATTCTCAAGGTCACGCCTCTGGCCCAGAAGAGCTTGGAAGAGTTGAAATCATCAGTAGAGCAGCTCTACGAATTTGCTACATCCGTCGGAGGGGACATTGCCAGACTAGGGGACGAAAGGGTGGTCATCACTCCCCCGGGAGTGAAGATCTGGCGCGGCCTTCAGTGACAACGCTTCTTTGTCTATCGAATAACGAAGGAAACCTTTGCTGCACAGCTTCTATCGGCTTGAATATGAAACTCTCTTAAGGCATGGGCTCCCAAGAGAGAGACGATTTGACATGTACGTAAAACGCGCAGGCAAGGCAAAGCCGCAGAAGGTCGATAAGGCAGTGATGACTGAAATAGAGTGGTTAGTTGACAGGCACGATGGTGCGCCCAACTTTGAGATGAGGAGGTTCACCATTGGGCCTGGCGGAAGCATCCCAAGACACTACCACCCGGATATTGAGCACGAGCAGTACGTCCTTCGAGGGAGGTACAGGGTGGGTATCGGTAACGAGGTGCATGAGGTGAAAAAAGGAGACTCGATTTACATTCCCTCGGGCACACCTCACTGGTACGAGAATACGGGCAGGGGTGATGCTGAGTTCCTCTGCATCGTCCCGAAGACTGAGAAGTACGAATCGATCTACGAGGAGACCGCCCCGAGGTTGAAGCGAGCGAGCAAGGGCGTACACAGTTAGGACGCCAAACCGTCTCACGAATTCTATTGAATGAGACTGGTGTCTCATCGGTTCTTGATCGAACATGGCCCACCAAACGATGGCGAGTTTTTGGTTAATTGCGGAGGAAAGCTTTGGAGCAGCACATCCTTCGCCGCACAACCTCTAGCCGGAGGTTCGGGGCCGATGGCAGCGTATGCGACATATAGGACGGGGCGCAAAACAACAGATGCCCCGTTCAGGTCAGTGCCTGCCCCAATATACGTCAGCACTAGCGCCGTGTTCGATCAATGGCCGTTGCACGCGTTTGTGGCTTGTGCCGCAACGCTTCAGATGTCTCGCATACTTCTTGTCACTAATCAGCTTCCCGCACTTGGGACACACGGGCACGAGTCTACGATCCGGTCGAATGACAGTAAACACGGCCCGCTTGCCGTCATTCTCCGAGCCGGTGGTTCATGATTAGCAGCCTCCGTGAGGCGCCCAACGTGAAAGATCATCGTGTTCGTTGGCCCGTGACCATCTGATGTCTGTAAGATGCTTGATGTAGGACAGGGCGTCTGTTTCAGTAGACCCTGATCGCTTCTTGGACGGCGGGATGCAAAGTAGGTACTCTGTAAATTCGTTGTATAGCGTAGGCGAGGTTCTCCGTCTTTCGTTTCTCGCCGTGGTTCACAAGGACCACCTGAAGCTTTGGCCTCAGCTTGCCGATGAACCGGATTATCTGGTTGTAGTCGCTATGCCCGCTGAATCCCTCGACCTTCTGGACGGCCGCCCTCACATCGACGATCTTTATCTTTCCTCCCTGATCCATCAAGCTAGCTTGACTGCTCCCGTCGAGGACCCGTCTACCTAATGTCCCTTGAACCTGGTACGAAACGAAGAGTATCTTGTTCCTCTCTGAGGGTGCGATGTTCTCGAAGTAGTCGAGAACAGGCCCTCCTTCGAGCATTCCCGAGGTCGCCATGATTATTGCGGGCCCCTCGCGGTATGCTTCCTCTCGATTGGACGGATGCTCGATTTCTGTAAAGTATTCCGACTTGAAAGGATTCACCCCCTCGTCCAGGATCTTCGACCTCAGCTCTCTAGACAGATACTCCGCGTAGGAAACATGGATGGCAGTCGCCTCTGAGATCATACCTTCGGTGAACACGGGAGCCTCGACGAGCACCTTGTTGCGCATATACTGGTCAATGACAAGGAGGATCTCCTGTGCTCTTCCTACCGCCGGGATTGGTATCAGGACCTTTCCTCCGTTCTTGAGGACGCTGTTTATCGCGTTGACGAAGTTCGCCTCGACTTCCTCCCTCACTGGCATGATATCCTCCTTGGCCCCGTAGGTGCTTTCGGTAATCAGCGTCTCGACCCTAGGGTAGTTCCAAGTAGCAGAATCGAAGAGTTGCGTCCTGCCATACTTGTAGTCGCCTGTGTAGACAATGTTGTGCGCGCCTTCGCCGATATGGAGGTGAACCGTTGCCGATCCAAGGATGTGTCCGGCGTTGTTGAAGACAAGCTTGATGTCGGGGGAGATGTCCGTCACCATCCCATACGGGAGAGTAACCGAATGCTGAACTACGTCCCTGATGTCCTTTTGGTCATAGATCAGCCTGCCGCCTTCAATCTGCGCAATCTTGACGAAGTCGTTCTGCAGCAGAGTCATCAGGGGCAGCGTTGGTTCGGTGCAGTAGACCGGCCCATCGTAACCATACTTGTACATCGCTGGAAGGAAGCCCATGTGGTCGAGATGAGAGTGGCTGATCACGATGGCGTCGATGTCCCTTGGTGAAACATCGGCCCAGTCAAGCCTCGGATAGGCGTCCCATGCATTCCTTGATCCAGGATGGATGCCACAGTCGAGTAGCACCTTGCTCTCTGACGTCTCGACCAGCAGGCATGACCTGCCCACCTCTTGGAACGCCCCCAGCGTCTTGACAGTGACGTGTTCGGCAAGAGTAAGCCTCGGCCGGAAGATCGCCTCACCTAGCTCTCTGTAGAATTTCTCCCTTGCCTCGCTCCCCACTTTCAACGAATAGTAGACATTCTGAATCGCAGTGGACTTGATGTGTGGTGCCTTTCTTACCTTCACCTTCCAACCTGTCTGTTCCATTGAGGCCCCTAGGTCAAATCCCAATTCCTGCGAAAGAAATCGAGGGGCACCCGCCTCAACCGTGATCTCTCCGAGCGCGTCGTCGAAGAAGAAGTTGCTCACCTCTGCTTCGGCTGGAAGGGTCTTCTCAAGGATCTGTCTCGCTTCGTTCTCGGGTTTCCTTATCGACTTCTCTGTCCTTGTGACCACGCGTTTCTTGAGGGAATTGACTATCTCAGAGATTACATAGCTGTTCTTGTGGAGGAATGCAGGGTTCCGAGTGTACAATGCTATCCTTGGACCCTCGTATTCGATTCTAGTGATCTGAGCCTCCGCTGGGATTGTGTTCAGTATAGCGCCCATAAGGCTTGCGCCGTTTGCTTTCTGTTCCATCCTAATCGTTAGTCTTGAACTGGTCGAGGAGCTTGTCCTTCTCTTGTTCCGGGATTTCTCTGAATCCTGTCTTGTCCAGAACGGCGATGTCGAAGTGATCACCGGTGGCAACGTTCCTCCTCGTTGCCGCGATGATAGCCTTCGCAGCCAACGGATACATCTTGGCTGCTGCCGATCCTTCCTTGTATTCTGCTTCGAGGATCCCGTAAGCTACTGGCGAGCCGCTCCCCGTTGCGACGACTTTCTCCTGATTCATAGACCCAAAGAAGTCAACGCTGAAAATCGAACCCCCCTTTGGATCGACTCCGCCCACAAGAACATCGGCAATGAAGGGGTAGAGCCTTGACGAGAATAGGATGTTAGAGACCACCTGGGCTGCCGCCTTTACTGGCATCAGCCTTCCCCTCTCAATCCTGTAAAGACTGGTCTGATACTTCAGGATATCAACGACGTTCTGCGCGTCTGCAACACCTCCGGAGATTGTCATCGCGATGTTGTCGTCTATTCTGAGAAGTTTCTTTCCTCTCTTATGTGCGATGAATCCGCCTGCAGTAACCCTGGTGTCTGTCGCCAGGACGACTCCGTCGGAACAAACTAGTCCAACGGTTGTAGTACCGTGGTACACCGCGGAGCCTAGTGTCTTCCCCTGTGCTACCTTCAAATCGCTTGAAATCATGCCCACAAACACCTTCAGAACGGATGAGAAGGCCGGGAGTCCACTTCCTTAATTAATGTTTCTTGACCACGATTCTGTATAGTCTTTTGCACGGGTTTGTTCGCTTAAGATTAGTGGTTCTCAATTTAGTCTGCCCACAAAGCAGCTTAACTATTGACCATGATGCGCCAGAACTTCCATTTGCCGTCGGCCTGTTTCTTGACGACCCAAAAATTCCTCCAGACCGCTTTTCTCAACGCGGCCATCTGGCTTCGATATGCGCTTACCTGTTACTGTCGACCGAACAAATCCCAAATCTTTCCTTACCTCAATCTGGTCGTAGACCAAGCGGTACTTGAGGTCAAAGGTCTTGTGGTAATCTTGGGAGAGACGACGAACCCGTTCCTTGCCAACGACGGCAGGACGACCAGGGGGGATGATAATTACATCGGGCGCCATCGTCGCGATACATCGTTCAGGATTGCCAGCGTTAGTTGCTTCAAGATACTCCTTGCCAACTCTCCTTATGGCCTTCACGTCGTCCCGGTTGTTGCTTTTCCGTCCATGAATGCGCCCCTCTGTCAGACCGTGCAAAAGACTTTACAGAATCCTTGACCACTTCCATCCATGCGGCTACTTGGAAGGAGTGCATCCTTGCCAACGCCGTTCATCAATTCTGAGCCTCCATTCAAACGAAGAACCGTTTCCCCCTCGGAGTCGGGCCGATGCGTTCTCGAAGGCTGACTCGATGTGAGGTCCTGTTCAATGAGTGGAGCTTTCGCCTCGACTTCGTGCTAGAACGGGGTTTCAATTGAAAACTTCACGCTGCCCGTGACTTTTGCACGTCTAGCTTTCTTCTCCGGAGCATGGGCATGTCGCTCAATTAGCTTAAATCGGCTGACTGGTTTCGTTCGAACATGGCGTCCACCTCTCACCTTATGGTATTACCTACGAAGGTGCTCATTGGCGATGGCGTCCTTTCCGAGCTGAGCGAATTCATAGGAGGACATGGAGATAAGAGAAAGGTGGTGGTTGCCTCCGGAACAAACGTCCAATCCAAAGTGAGAGAATTAGTCGACTTGACTTTGGGCGCGCGATGCACGTGGGTCGAAGTTGACGCCGCCGACACGGAGAACGTCGAACGCGTCATCCGTGCAAGCTCAGGGTCGGGGTGCATAGTGGGTGTCGGGGGAGGCAAGAGCGTTGATGTCGGGAAGCTAGCAGCCTTTCGAAAACATCTGCCGTTCTATTCGGTTCCAACCAGTGCATCTCATGATGGGATATCTAGTCCGTTCGCGTCATTGAAAGGACTGGACCGACCCTATTCGGTGATGGCAATGCCTCCAGTGGGGATTCTGGCTGATATCGATGTGATCGCGTCAGCGCCGAGGCGTCTCCTTTCGTCTGGCTGCGGGGACCTGGTCTCAAAACTGACTGCCGTCAGGGACTGGCAGCTTGCGAGCAGAGTCACGAGGGAATACTACGGCGGCTATGCGGCTAGCCTTGCAATGATGAGCGCTAACGTCGTTATCGAGAGGTCCAAGACAATCGGAAAATTTGGTAGGGACAGCGTAAGAGATTTGGTCGAGGCCCTTATCAGCACGGGCGTCGCGGCAGGGATTGCCGGCAGCTCGAGGCCGTGCAGTGGTTCCGAACACCTCTTCAGTCACTACCTCGACCTGCTCGCTCCGGATTCGGGCCTTCACGGCGAAAAGTGTGGAATAGGGACTATAATGATGGCCAAACTCCACGGCCTAGACTGGTCAAGGGTCAGGTCAGCTCTCGTTGATGTTCAGGCTCCAGTGACTGCAGCCGAAATCGGTGTAAGTGAAGAGAAGATCGTGGAATCCCTCGTAAGGGCCAGTTCGATACGTCCTGATCGGTACACAATTCTATCTAGAAGGAAGATGACACGAGATGGTGCCGCAGAACTCGCGCAATCAACAGGTGTAGTCTAGGCAGACTGAGCCGTAGCAACGACGCGTTTGTGTTTTGGCTTCGCCGAGGTTGTGGAAGGCGCTTTGGGTTTCTCCTTTGCGACTTCCTTTCTTTTCTCGACAGGCTTCTCGACAGGCTTCTCGACAGGCTTCTCGACAGGCTTCTCGACAGGCTTCTCGACAGGCTTCTCGACAGGCTTCTCGACAG
>CAZHNH010000108.1:0-11769 GCA_964533695.1 uncultured Nitrosopumilales archaeon
TTCACAAAGTCGCCGAGATAATATTCACCTACCTTGGTTTTTTGTCCTTTGGAACCAAAGTAGTATTTCCATTAGCGCTAGTTGTCACGATAGCGGCGATCTGTCTGCGCGAGTCGCAGGCTTAGTTTTTAGCCAATCGGACCCGGGGTGACCCTCGCGACACAGATTGGTGGATTCCAACCTGGCTGGGATTAAGAGCTTCTTCGAGCCTCGGTCAATCACTGTTGTTGGCGTCTCAACGGACCAGTCGAAACTCTCTTCCATCATCTATCACAATCTGCTAAGGAACAGGAAACGCGGAACTCTGAAGGCGTCTGTATACCCATTGAATCCCTCTCACGCTCGCGTTGGAGAATTGCCCTGTTACCCGGATTTCGATTCCCTACCAGAGGCTCCCGAGCTAGTAGTTGTGGCGATACCTGCCTCATTTGCTGCAGCCGCGGTCAAGGATTCCGCCAAGGCGGGTGCCAAGGCAGCCGTCTTGATTACCGGGGGTTTCGCAGAAGCAGGACGGAAGGTCCCAGAGCAGGAATTGCTCGCAGAGGCCAGAAGAAGAGGGGTGAGATTGTTGGGTCCCAACACGATCGGGTTGCTTGACACTTACTCGGGCGTCGACACCCTCTTCCTTCGAACCACAAAGAAGCTGAGTAGCGGGAAGGAAGTTGTCTCGGTACTGAGGCCGCTGAGAGGGGGTGTCGCAGTCATAACACAGAGCGGGCACCTCGGTGAAATTGTATCCGAAGAGCTCCGAGCGAACAGAGTCGGGCTGAGGGCGCTGGTCGGGACTGGAAACCAGCTCGACGTATCTACTGAAGATATGATCTCCTACTTCGCCAACGATTCTAGATGTGATGTCATCGCTGTCTATCTAGAAGGCGTCAAAGACGGGAGGCGTTTCATACAGGTGGCAAGCGCTGCCGTGAAGCGCAAACCAATCATCGTGTTCAAGATGGGAAAGACACGTGCCGGGGCCAGGGCCGCTTTGACCCACACGGCCTCAATCGTCGGGGACTATGACGTGTACAGGGCGGCATTCAGAGCTGCTGGCGTAATCGAAGCGGAGTCGTTACAGGAGTTGCTCGACTACTGTCTCACATTCTCAATGCTCAAGCAGAGGCCAGGCTCCAGGCTGTTGATTTCCACTAATGCAGGGGGAGCCGGTGCGGTCGCTGCGGACGAGGCAGAGCTCGACGGACTCGATGTGAGGCCTCTCCGCAAAGCAACGGCGAATCTGGTCCGGCATTGTCTGGCAGGGGTAACCTCGTCATCGACGCTTCCCTTGGGCAACCCAATGGATCTAACGGCAACCGTTGGTACGGAATCTTTCGTAAGAGCCACGGGCGTAGCGCTTGCCGCTCCATATTACGACATGGCTGTCGTGTTACCGACACACCAGACCCCTGCGGTCACTCCAGACATCGCCCGATTGATGGGTGACTGTCTCCTCCAGTCTGGCAAGCCCGCGAGCGTCTGCGTAATGGGAAAGTCCGAACTTGCATCGATGATTCAAGATGAATTCCTTGAGAGAGGAATCCCAAGTTTCCCTACTCCAGAAAGGGCCGTCAGGTCAATGGCCGCGCTTTCGGAGTATTCGATACTGCGGCGAAATCCGAAGCCTCTTCCCATTCGCCAGTTCAAGGTCCATAGTCAGCCCTTCTCGGCAATTGAGGGGTACATGTCATGGCAGGCCACAGATGCCTTGATGGATCAGTACAAGATTCAGCGACCCAAGTTCGTCATTCTGCCACCTGACTCTGACGATGCAGCGGCAGTGCACCTCAAGTTTCCACTCGCATGTAAGCTTCTATCGCCAGGGCTGGCCCACAAGACAGACGTAGGAGGAGTAATCCTGAACGTGACGAACTTGGATGGACTCAACTCCGCTGTCATAAAGCTGAAAGCTTTGGCAAGCAGCCTCAAGATCAAATTTGAAGGCGTACTCGTCCAGGAGATGGTCTCAGACGGGATTGAATTACTTCTCGGTGCAACGAGAGATGTGGTCTTCGGACCGACAGTAACCCTCGGCGCTGGGGGAAAATACGCCGAGCTGATTCGGAGGTATGCCGTGGCTATCGCTCCTCTAAACGTCGGCCAGGCGCGGCAGCTCTCTACCATGACAATGATCGGCAAACAGCTCGGGGGGTTCAGAGGGGGCCCACGCAAAACGTACGAGCTCGCCCGAGTCGTCTCGCGCTTCTCAAGAATCCTCTGTGAGAACCCTCAGATCGGACAGATCGAGATCAATCCTCTCATAGTGACGGCGCGCGGTTTCTCGGCAGTCGACGTAAGGGTTACAAATGAGACATCCTAACAGGATTTCGGATTTGACGTTGGTTCATCCTTAAGCAGCTACCGCCCTACTTTTTTGATTCGATCATGCCCTTCCCCAGTTCAAGGCCGATCTCTTCAAAGCGCTTCTCCTCTCCGTCATCGAGTTTGAAAGTGCTTCCCCGCCCTATGGCAGAAGATCTCTGCGCCACTGCACGCAGTCCCAACTGCCCCAGCCGCGATTCGATGTATTTTGCCGCGCTTCCAGAGAATCTACTGGGCAATTTAGTGTCGAACGCAAAGAAGTTCTTCCCTGCAAGTCCCTTCCCTTTCTCTAAGCTGTCGATAAACTCCTTCATGGGTTTCGATGCCGTGAACTTCTGGGTAGGAGCGCCGATGACAATCAGATCATAGGTCTTCAACGATTCGGGTTGCGCCCTTTGGGTGTCGACGCAATCGACCTGCACTCCGGCGCGTTGCAGCCCCGTCGAAATGGACTTTCCAATCTTCTCTGTGTTCCCAAAGTTGGTGTCGAAAACGACTATTGCTCGCTTGCCCCTCGTCGCCTGTAGGCTCGCTTCCGTTACGATTCCACTCAACCATTCCTTCGCAGCAAGCGATTTAACTCGAGGGGATGATTCCCATACTTGAGAACTGCCGGAGCAGCACCGTTTTCCGAAGCTAGGGCGCTAAGGAAGGGACCTTAGGTCTTGTCTTGTCTCACTGCCTACCACATTGATTCTCTATACTTGCCTGCTGGACTATATTCCAATTCGGCAATCCATATAGCCAGATGCGCTCTCTTAACACCGATGATGCAAGAGATGCAAAAATTCGAGGCCAAAGACGTTGGCCAAAAGAAAAGGGTCTCCAATCAGAGCTTTGCCGTCTTGCTTGCCCTCGCACGGAGGTCCCTCACTATCGACGAACTCCGAGCTAGCCTAGGTACGAGCGGTCCTGAATTGAAACAGACGCTCGACAGGCTTCGGTCAGACGGCATGGTGGTCGATTCATTGGAAGTCGAACA
The DNA here is from genome assembly GCA_964533695.1 of uncultured Nitrosopumilales archaeon. Lineage (GTDB taxonomy): Archaea > Thermoproteota > Nitrososphaeria > Nitrososphaerales > Gagatemarchaeaceae > UBA183. The sequence goes on from CAZHNH010000108.1 coordinate 3,296, forward strand.
CCGCTTCCATGGGCTTGGTCTATGCCTTACCGGTCAGGGAGAGAGAACACTACTTCGAGAAATGGAGCAAATGTGTGAACTCCCCGAGAGATAGGCTGGATTTTAGTTATTTCTTTGCGCGATGGCCTAAGGTTCCTTTACTGCCAAGTCCAAGGCGGCTTCCGAGATGTCTGCTCCGTATTCAGAAACCCTTCTGACGCTTTCGAGCATCAGTTTGACCTCGGCGACCTGAGCGCCGCTCATCTTTGGTGACAGGATTTCGGAACTTAGTTTCTCTTCCATCCTTGCAACTTCCTTGGTCTTGGAGATAGTCTCCTCCGCAAGCTTCGGGTCCAATCTCAGCAAGGCGGTGATCGAGCTCTCGAAGATTTTACGGGAGACAGCAGCCATTTCCTGCACTCTCTTAATCGAGCTTTCGGGAACGGACTTCAGTGCCTCCGTCTGGGCAGCTATGGATGCGGCATGGTCGGCGACCCTCTCTGTGCTCTTCGCCACCAGTCTGTAGCCAAGACAGTCTCTTGCCGAGCCGAGGCCAATCTCCTGAATCACTGAGCGGTCTCTAACTGCGATGTTTAGCTGCCTCAGGATGAAGTGGTAGAACCTGTCAACTTCATCATCACGTTGAATCACTTCCTCGGCCATCCCGATCGGGCCATCGTGCAAAGCCGCTGCGGCGTCGGTTACCATTCCTGCTGCTATGATCGCCATCCGCTCGAGGGCTTTCTTGAGAGGGAGGTCGACATAGCCAGACAGACATTGAGTGAGGATGCCTGTCTGAGACTCTTCTATAATTTCAACGCCGACCAGCTTCTTCCTTATCCCCTCCCTGATAGAGCTTCTCTGGGATACATCAGACCTGCCGAGGTTGATCCTGATGATGTCGTAACCTGCAAGATAGAACGAGATGAAGTTCCTGAGTAAGGCATCCTTGTCCATGCTGGTGGCGGCATCGATGGCCGCCTCTGATCTTGCCGCCTCCCTGAGCTCTCGTCTCGGAATTATCATAAGAGAAGAGTCCGGTTGCGTGATTATTGCCACAGCGTCCCTAGGCTTGAGTCCGACGTCCTTGACCCAGGTCTTCGGTAGCGAAACTACGAAACTGTTTCCTCCCGTAATCTGAACCTTCCTGAAGTCCATGGATTCTTCTGCCCTATAGTGGACCATATAAATCTTCAAATCAGCACAGTCGCTCTATATTCTACCGTGACCACAATACTACAACAGACAGTATTTCGAAGAGCAATATATCAGAATCTGATACCAAAAGCTCGAAAATGAAAGGCCTCAAGGTGGCCGTAGGTCACTCTGCAATGTTCCCATCGTAGAGGATTGTTCTTGACCAACATGTGTTGCCTCTTCCTGGTTTCGTCCCTCTCAGAAAAGGGGGGCAGGTTCTGGGCTAGGGCGGTCGGCCCGTCGTCGGCATCATGTTCATAACGCTGGTCAGTCCCTCTTCGGATTTGCTGGTAAAGGGGAGTTACGCCGATGTCTAGTCAAGGACTCGAGGTGGCATACGGAATTTATAATCACGAGGATGCCCCGAAGGCTGTGACCACCGGGCCAAGGGTCGACATCAGGCATTTGAACGCCTACTATGGCCGAAAACAGGCGCTTTATGATGTTAACCTTTCAGTAAGCCCAAACCAGGTCACGGCAATAATTGGGCCTTCTGGATGCGGAAAATCCACGCTCATTCGGTGCATTAATAGAATGCATGAACTCATTCCGGAAGCCCAAGTCAAGGGTCAGGTGTTGCTGATTGACGACTACTACCGCGATGGCATAGACGTCTATGGAGGAACGCTAGATGTCACTGAGGTGAGAAGGAGAATAGGGATGGTCTTCCAGAAACCAAATCCCTTTCCCAACATGTCAATCGCCGACAATGTGGTTGCCGGGCTTAAGCTGAACGGCGTCAGAGACAAAGGGCGCCTACAGGAAGCAGCAAGGAAGAGTCTCGAACGCGTCAACCTGTGGGACGAGGTTAAGGACGATCTCAAAAGGTCTGGAGCGAGTCTTTCTGGCGGACAACAGCAGAGGCTCTGTATAGCTCGCGCCATTGCCATCCAACCAGAAATCCTGCTAATGGACGAGCCGTGCTCAGCTCTCGACCCCACGGCGACAGCCAAGATTGAGCAGTTGATAGATGAACTAAAGACACAGTATACTGTCGTCATCGTGACCCATAACATGCAGCAGGCTTCGAGAGTGGCCGACTACACGGCGTTCATGTATTTGGGGAAACTGATAGAGTACGACGAAACGACCAGGCTTTTCGAAACGCCGAAAGAACAACTAACCGAGCGCTACATTACCGGGAAATTCGGATAGGTGGTTCTGTTGCCTAGACTTATGGACATTGGTCTTGACAAACTCAACACTCTTCTTCTCGAAATGGCGACGCTTTCGGAAAGCGCTGTTTCGGCATCTATCGAGGCCTACAGCAAGGGGGGGAAAGGCGAAAATGTCAGAGAGTCCTCGGTCCGCCTTCAGTCCTTACACCGCCAGGTGAGTGACCTCTCCATGGAGGTGATAGCGAGATTCCAGCCCGTTGCATCGGATCTCAGGTTCATCAAAGCCTGCTTCGAAATATCGTATGGATTCTATCGTTTCGGAAGATACGCCCTGGACATCGTCGAGGTGCTGAACATACTGGGGGATCTCAGTCGATGCGATCACAAGGCTGTGATCGAGACCGCCCGCAACACACAAGAGATGATCAGAATGAGCGTGGACGCCTTCGCGAGGCGAGACGTTGACTTGGCGAGGAGAATCCGCAAGATGGACGACTTGGTCGACGAGAGCTACAGAGAGCACGTTCGGTCTGTTCTGGCTCAGAAGAAGGATGTCAGATGTGCGTTGTCCGCTGCGCTAATTCTGCGGTATTTGGAACGAATCTCTGACCACGCCACGTATATTGGTGAGTCCGTCGACTACATTGTTACAGGCATCGAGCCGTCGAAATGACTAATGGAAATTCAGAACAACTACCTTCGTCGTGTTCCTGCTTGGGGTGACTGTAATTCTGTCTCGCATCCTGACTCTCACTCCCTTCCTCCCTCCAGTAGCCCCGTACAGTCTTGCATCCGCTTGCCTCGAAATCCAAAATTCGACCTTGCTCTCCAAGGGGATCGTGTAACGGAACGGATGCTCGTCTGTCCCGGAACGTTCAGTGTACGTCGGGGTAATGTGGCAGATGCCTATCTGATTCCTCGCGACCAAGGAGTACGAGTCGATTCGCATTTCTCTCCCATTCTCTCTGTCTGGGTAAGAGTAGTATCCTGTTGAACCTGCGGACGTCGTGACCACGAGACCGTCTCCAATTACTGCGTCTTCGACCGTCGTGTCCTCAAAGCTTGCTCTAACTTTGTACCTCACACAGTTGCTTTCCGCTCCACGTTGGAGATAGACGTCTGTGAATACTTCCCCGATATGTTTGTCGTTTTTGAGGACCTCGAGTCTTCCGTGCTCCTCCACCGCAAACCTACCTTCTGAGACGGCTTCGAGTGCTGACGGGAGTTCGTCGAAGTACGCCGCAGCCATGTATGCCTTCGATCCGATCGCCCCCCTTGACCTAACACCTACAAAGAGCAGTGGGATCTCTTCCGTCCTTCCATACTTGCCGAACAACCCGTCGCCACCAACGACCACCCCGATGTTCGCCTTTCGATCCCCGACAGTCATCCCCGCCCGCTCAATCGCCCTAGTGAGCGTTGCAGGGTCGACCTTCGGCCTCTCACCGTCTAAGAGCATCTTGACTCTCAATGTCTAATCGGTCCCCTTCTTCTCGACGAACTCCAACATGCTCCCCTCACCTTCCCCTCTCCCGCCTCCGTCAATGAATCTTGAAGCCTTGAATCCCACCTCATCCTGCCGCGACGTAGAGATGCCCAACATCCCCATCATCTTGAGAGAGTTTTCTACCGCGAATCCTCTGAAGTGGTTATTGAAGTACCCATATGTCTTCCCCACCCTCGCTGATACCTCTTTGACCTTGGGCACCCACCTCCTGAGTTCGTCGTCGCTGTACCTGTAGTTGTACCACGGGCGCGAGCCCCTTCCGTGCCACCTGATGAATGCGAAATCCGCGGTTACCACAGTGTCGGGAGGGAGCAGAGGCTCGTCGACGATCACATTGGCCACATTCTTCGACTCCAACAGAGACCGGACCTCGCCCTTGAGCCAAGAGGGATGGCGGAATTCCACTGCGAATTTCACGTCTTCGGGGACTATATCGAGGAAGGATCTGAGTTTCGCAAAGTCCTCATCGTAGGAGAAGCTAGGAGGGAGTTGTATCAGTACTGGACCAAGCTTCCCTGCTGTGATAAGCGGCTGCATCAGATTCAAGAACCTGATCAGGTCGGTTTCTGCTCCTCGGTGTGGGTCCAGTTCCTTCTCGTGAGTGATCGTCCTTGGCAGTTTGGCCGAAAAAACGAAACCCTGCGGTGAGTACCTAGACCATCCGAGTACGAGGCCCTTGGAGGGAAAGGCATAGAACGTCGAATCTATTTCGGCTGTTTGGAACACCTTGGAGTAGAATGTTAGCTTGTTGGTGCTTGAACCAGGGTAGAATACGCCATTCCATTCGCTGTAGGACCAACCTGATGTCCCGAGGAGGAGCTCGGCCATCCGTTTCGGTTCCGCGTGTGATTGTCGATTTAAGCTGATGGTCCAGAACACGCTAGAGGGACGGCATCCACCCTGGGCGTGCTGACCAAGTGGCAACTGCATCATGGAAGTGGATTGATTCGAAGCACCTCGCGTTGACGAATTCGGCGTCTGGGAATCTTGAGACGCACTCCCTTACCAGATCCTCAGCGAACTTCGGATTTGCTTGTGCCTCCATAATCTTCTTTGCCTCCTCGACCCTCTTCATCTCTTCCTTCGGTACTGCAGAGAAGCACTCGTTGATGCGACCTATAGTTCTTAATGAGTCTAGTTTCTTCCTGCTCTTTAGGACCACCGAAATCTCCGCCCTCTGCATATGTCCCACACCAATCATCTTCTTGCTGCAAGGACATGCCGTCATTCCGTTCACCTTGAAGACATAGGTGAGGGCACCTCGCTCGGTGGCCCTTATCCTCATCCGGGCGAACTGATCATCATATGGTAGCTCGAAGGCGCACGTGACTGAAGTTCCCGGTTGCGTCTTGTTCACTTCCCTGCAAATCCATTTTAGCCATTCTTCCATCCCAGTCGCCTCCCGTAGGTTGGCGGCCCTTACGAGCCTGCTCATGTGGACTCCCCTGTGGAGACCCGTCGAGGTCTGAATAGCGAGGTCCACCGGCATCGTAAGATTTCCTCCTTTGAACATGACCCTGAGGTTTCCCACTCCTGCGGCGACAGGGAGATGTGACGACTCAGACTGAACGTCAGCTGTGGCGTCGATGAACTCGAGGGCGCCAGATGACTGTTCGCGGTTCTTAGGTGGCAAAGGCGGGGTTGAAGATTTTCGAGTGCTTATTGAATTTTCCCCGAGCTAACGGTGGTCCTTAGAGGGTCGGATACTCCCGCACGGCCAAATGCGGCAACTCTCGCCATGCACCCTTCACATTCCCAACAGTGGTCTCTCCCATTGTGGTGACAACTCCACGTTAGGCCGAAAGGAACCTTCAGTGACGACGCTAGTTTCACTACTTCAGCCTTTGTCATTTCCGAAAGCGGGAGGATTATTCTCGTCCTCCTCTTCCTGAGCGTCGGTGACCCCGCCCAGATGGCTTGCTGGAGGAGAAGGAAGAACTTTGAAGAGGCGTCCTCGAATAGCTTCACGTCGTCTTTGTTATGCCCCCCGACTATCAGATCTGCGTCCGCCTCTTCCGCATAAGACGCCGCCCACGAATAGAAAATCCCGTTTCTCCCCGGGATGTACACGTGCGGCCTGCCGACAAGGCTGGCTGAATGGATGTCGCCTGCCTCCTTGAGGTCGGGGAGCCTGACGAAGCGGTGTTCCTGGATTCCCGCGGCTAAACCCATGTCTCTGGCAGCCTTCAGTTCTCGTGGAGCCATGCCGTGATATACGAAGGTTACCGCCAGTTGTTTTCTCCTCTCCTTTGAGAGGTACGCACATGTTGCCGAGTCGATGCCACCTGAGAGTAGGACTATTGCTCTCTTCGTGAGGCCTTACCGTCCTGATGAATCTGCGCCAGGATGTGACTTCCCTTGTTGAGTCCTTCATACACATACGCGCCGACTGCGTTGACGTTCGCAGGCATGCCAGGGGCGATTCGTGTGATGACCTCTCTCGCCAGATTCTCGACAGTTGCTTCTCCGGGCATTAGGACCGTAGTTAGTTTGGGGGCTTTTATGACGAAATCCCCGTGGACTGTCCTGAACTTGAGGGTGACACTCTTTGAGTCCACTTTCATGACATACCTTTCGTTGATGAACATCTTGTGATCGAGGCTCCTTATCGCGCTCCTGACGAGTTCCTTTGCAACCCCAAAGTCCACGACCATGCCATCGATGGGGCGTCCGACCACTTCCAAGAGAACTGAGGACGTGTGACCGTGCATCACGGAACATTTCTCTGATCGCGGGAGAATGTGTGCGTAGTCGAAGTTGAAAGAAGGGTCATCTAGGAAGATCGTCTGAAGGTCTCCTGACTCCTCAAGGCTCAGTACGCGTATCCCGTGGTCCAATGAATCGCTTCTGAGCGCCTCCCTGCGTATGAAGACGCATCTCCTCAGATTCTTGCCGAGCTTCCGTGCTAGTTCCCGAGGAGAAGGCCCATTTATGAAAACCCATCTCCCGTTGACCATGAAATCGGCGATAGTGGAACCTGAATTTGGAACGGGAACGTCTTCCCGGTAAGGGACGTTCAGCGAGTCCAGAAGTTCTGCGACCAATACGTGGAGGCTGGTCTTGAGGAGTTGGCCATGGTGCCGATATGCCCTTTTGTACCCTCCTTGTGTCAGCTCCTTGAGCCTGGGCGCCAGCTCAGCCATTAGATCACCACTCAACGTAGAGTTTGGTCCAAACGGCTTCGTTTATAGTATTTCTATTCAGGGGGAAGGTGGCGCGGCCTTGATCCAGCCTGGTCAGGATAGCGGCTTCCCAATCGCTGAGAGGAGACAGCCGTTCGCCCGGGTCCGAATCCCGGAGGCCGCACCAAAATAGCATTATTCGAGCTCATCTAGTCAAAAGAGACTTATTCCAAGGCTATCGCAGCTACGACGGCGCAAGAACCAAGTCCCGGTGACCGCATGTCCAAGTCTCTGTCGCTACAGGTGAGAGAAATTGGAATTACCTTGGGCGTACAGCTCCTGTTGCAGACCACAGTGCTTTCAGGTGTACTGGTGCTGCCGGAGCCACGAGTGTATGGCGAGCGAGGCGACTGCTTCCATCGTCGTGTTGCGCTCCTCTGCAGCTTTCTTCAGACCGTCGGCGACTCGGGGATCGAGCAGAATCTCCATCCTGACTGCGCGCAAAGTGGAGACTTCATTCCTGATATCCTCTACCGGTCGCTGCGGCGCCATCACGAAATGACTAACGACGTTTTCCGCTTCAGGGCTGGGAAGAGGGGCTATTGTCTCAGCCAACTGCTTCATTTTCGAGATGCGTTCCCTACGCGGCAGTCCTTGGACCGCTGGTGCCTCATCTGCCCTGTGCAAGAAAGTCGCGTGTTTTACAGGCAGAACACCTTCCTTCCTCTCTGCCTGCACGGGTGCCTGTCGAACGGAAATCCCTGGGCCCGACTCCCTCCTAATCTTGCGGACCGCTTGCACGGCGTTGATTCTATCGTCGACATACCGCCGCGACTTCCCAATCGCTTTGGAGAGTTGCTCCACAGTTCCATAGGCTCTCGGATTGACCTTCATCAGGGCAATGATTGCATCGTATTCCTCCTCCGGCTCGATGTCATTCCTCTGGATATTCTCAACGAGAGAGACGATTATGGCCTCCTCATCTGTCATTGGCCTGATGACGGCCGGAATTAGTGTCATGCCGGCTATCTTCGCCGCTTCGAACCTTCTCGAGCCGACAATTAGCTCGTACCGGCCCCCTACTGGTCGTGCAAGCACGGGTTCCAATATCCCCTTCGCCTTGACGGATTCCACGAGATCACCAACATCTCCAGGGGTCTTCCTTACGTTGATCTTGCCGACGAAGAGCTTGGACAGCTCGACCTGCATAACCGTGCCGGACTGCTCACTCCAGCTCTGTGGGGCAGTAGGAAACTCAGCGGGGCTGGACCTGCTCTCCTCGCGCAGGTTCCCAAAACTGTCCGTAGGCGCTTGAGAGATTATTGTTGTCTCAGCCATCGAGCGATAAGTGGTCGGACCTGATCGCGTGTCCTCCTGCGCAGGTACCTCAGTCCAGTTCGGTTTTGCTTCCGTATGCATCGATGTCGCGGATTCCACGGCGGCTGATATTGATGAGAATTCACTTTTCTTCACCTTTCGGCTCTGCCTTCTTGGCCTAGTCGATGCGGGCCTATGAGTATGCAGACTTGATTTTGGGAATCTCATCCAAGA
>CAZHNH010000109.1:0-10965 GCA_964533695.1 uncultured Nitrosopumilales archaeon
GCCGCCTCGGCCGCCAAAGCTCTGAATCTCGACCCTTGTGAGCGGAGGTCTGCTTCCTGTGACCTCAGTTTCGACAGGGTCCCTTCGAGCTCTCGACGTTCCTTGTCTCTAGGATCATCAATAGAGGCGGCACCTTCGACTACCGCCTCGAGAAGCAGTTCGTCGCACAGGGTGGAAAGCGTCTCGTACTCCGCCTTCGTCCTCAGGCCGCGTGGAGCTAGCACAAACACCTGATCGCCCCCCGTGGTCTCGCAAACACGTGGGGTCGGATTCGTCTCTGCCTCCCTGATCATCTCCCGCATGACCATGGCTACGGCTTCCTCCTTGCCAATCAGGGCAGACGACGGTGCATCCTCGGAGAGATTGAGCCTCGACAACGCTTCGGTGACGTACTTCCTAGGAAGAGCCACGTGTCTCCCTATTGCACCGCCCGCAGTCTCCTCCGCTCTAGCCATGTCGGCAACTCCCTCAGGGGTGACGCTCAACGGGCTGAGCCTTCTTTGGGACGGTGCGGAGTAGTATCCGCCTCTGACGAGTCTGCGTGACTTGGACCTGACCTCTTCCTTCAGCTGTAAGATCCTCCCGCTGCCGTCTGTGAGAATTATGTTCCCCGGGGGCATCATCTCCACGATCACCTTCCGCGCAAACTCGCCGTCTCCAAAGGTGAGCTCGAATACACGGTCAAGGTCTGCTTGTGAGGCACCACCGAAGCGTGCCCTCTCCAGGTCACGCCGAATCTTCGACGTGAAATCAGAGGTCTCTCCCCTTTCTGCAACTTTTCTAGAAATCCAGACCCCTAACTTTGGGGCCACGACCAACCACGCGTCGTCGGCGCCCTGTCTCCTGAAACGAAACAGTTGTGCTTCTCCGAGCGTGTAAATGTTATTAACGTAGGCGCCTCGGAGCGTCGAGCAAATCTCCTTAATGAGCACCATGACCTCGAAGCCTGATAGCTCTGGCACAAGAACAACTATCCCTCGCCCATTTGATAAGTTATATTGGATGAGAATCGGAATGGCAGTGCTGGGCGGCCTGACCGCCTACCAGGTATTCGGCACAGACTACTTGAATGGGATGCTGGTGGCCATTATCTTCTATCTGGCTTCGTACTATCTTGCGAGGTATCTCTGGTTCAGGGAGCTCAACAGAGATGACGTCAGCAAAATCTACAGCACGGGAATCGGCGGTTTCGTCCTCGTCTTCCTGTTTACCTGGATACTTCTCTTCACGCTGGCTTCTGCATGATGTCAGCGTAAGCCTTTAGCGTTTCTGCAAACCCATGATCGAAGTCGTCTGCCATCTGGCTCGACTGCACGGTTCTTGCTGCCCTCCGTATCCTCTCTGCGTCCCATGACTGAATGCCGCTGTCTTTCCCCTTCAGCATCCCGGTATAGATCCCTGTGGCTGCCATTATGCTACCTCTCTCCCTTTCTCCCTTCACTTCGGGAGACAGCTCATCAAGTTTCCTCTTTGCCCCCTCGAGGTCAGAGTTCCTAAGAGATTCCAGAATTGACGAGATTCCTTCGTACACGATCTTGCTCGTAAGCACGAGAATTCTAAGGTATATAATCTTCCATAAAGGTGAAGTGCAACATCGCCTGACAAGGGTATCAACGACATTCCAGTGTCGCACCCCCGCAGTACAACACCTGGCGCTCTATTCTGTCTTAGCCCGTAAGGGACCTGGTCCTCATCCGTTGCCAGTTCTCCTTAACTCTCTGGATGGGTTCCGAGAAAAGTGAAACAAGTGTGCGATGCAGCTGCAATCGGATGAGCCGAAGCCGCTGACTATTGGTTTGCTTCCGGGGAGCCTTTCGACCTTCCCATTGAGCTCGCACTCTGACTTATCACCTGGATATCGTTTCACATCCAAGATTCCCGCGTGCTTGAGCAGGTAGTCGACATGCCATTTCAGCTTCTTCCCCCTCCGCCTGTGTCTCGAAATTCTCGCCTCCAGACCGGCCTTCGCACTCCCAGTGTAGACATAGGTGCCAGCTGGGAACCGAAACCTCCCGAGACGCCCCACCCTGATGGTGCGGTCCTCTCGAAGTCGGATGACTAGCTGATAGAGGCCGGAGTCCACGTTCCTTGTCCTCCATCTCGCTCAGGGATCGTTGTCCCATCTGGCTCCCCGCTACCAAGAGATTGGACGACTGCGCAACCAAGGTAGTGATGCAGAGCTTACTCAACCCCCGCCTTCCCAACGCGTGCCATTGCACTCCCGCCGTCTGGTAGACGGGTAGCCTTGAGGGAACTCCCATCTCTTTCGAGAAGCAGAGATTCGTGCACCATTTGTTCAACGGTCTTCCCCCCAATAGCGATGTCGTGCGTTGGGCCAAACGTGACTCGATTGGTAAGGAGGTAGGCCCTGTTATTGATGTACGCGTCTCGAGAGGCCACACTGAGGTACCGTCCAAGTGCTCCTTGCCTTTCTGCCAAATTCGATCTGCCCGGGAAGCCGACAGTGAAATTCCTTGTTAGTGTGTCCACTACGACGAGAGATGCCGTGGCCGTATGCGCCCTCATGTTCATCCCTTCGACGATTTCGATTTGTTCCGCATAGGAATCGGTCCTGACGCAGACGATTCTTTTCAATATCCCGCTCGGATCCCATCCTCTGTCAACCGCCATTTCCTCGATTCTTTCGGGCCTGAAAGACCCTTCGGAGTCGACAAACAGCGCGAGCTTGCCGGCTCGGGAAACACAGAGGGCGGCCTGCATCGCAAGTTGCGTCTTGCCGCTGTTGCTGCTCCCAAGAAGTTCCACAAGGTGCCCTTCCCGATAGCCTCCTCCCAGGAGCCGGTCGATAGCGGCTGAACCTGAAGAGAAGATCTTGAAGGTCCGCGTCCTTTCAATGGCTTCATCCCCCGTCATCTCTAGCGGAGTCACCGCACCTCATCGACCTCGTCGAATTTCGTCCTCACACCGATGTCTTTTTAACTCTCACACGGTGCCCTGAGAAAAACCCGATTGAATTCTCAGCCACCACCGCCAGCCAAACGCCCATTGAATGTGCTTCAGAAGGCAGCAAACAAGCAGGTTTCAGTCCGCCTGAAGAATGAACTAGAGTACAAGGGGAAGATGTCCAACGTTGATCCTTACATGAACGTCATACTCACCGATGCAGAAGAACTCGAAAACGGTTCGAAGAAAGCAAACTACGGAAAGGTCGTTATAAGGGGAAACAACGTCCTCTACATCAGGATAGAGGACAGAATCTAGGAGGTCCCCGCTGTGGTGCGGTCCCTCCACGTGGAGGAGATCCGTGGCGGCGCAGTTCAGGATCTGGAAGTCGAGATAGTAGAGCGGAAGGGCAAGGGGCACCCTGACACCCTGATAGACGGAGCGTCCGAAGCCGTCTCCCTCGCGCTATGCAGGTATTACATGGAGAATTTTGGGGCAATATTGCATCACAACGTGGACAAGGGGATATTGGTCGGAGGAAAGGCGCAGGCAAGGTTCGGCGGCGGCGAGATTCTCGAGCCAATCTACATGATGGTTGCGGGAAGAGCGACAATCACCGTCCCCCGCCCGGGCCGAAACGTCGAGGTCCCCGTTGCCAGGATTGCTCGCGAATCGATCTCTGATTTCATCAGGGAGACGATGCGGTTCTTGGATCCAAAGAAGCACGTCCGAATCGATACCAAGATCAGGCCGGGCTCCCCTGACCTCGTCTCGGTGTTCATGGCCAAACGAAGAATGCCGGTCTCAAATGACACCTCCATCGGAGTCGGTTACGCTCCCCTCACGCCCACCGAAGAGCTGGTCCTCGCGACTGAGCGGCGGATGAATTCCGCAGAATTCAAGAAGAAATATCCAGAAGTCGGCGAAGACATCAAAGTCATGGCGCTTAGGCGGGGCAGCAAGCTAGAGATGACCGTCGCTGCGGCGATGATTGGCCCGAAGATCCCCACCGCGGGCCACTACGTCGGTGTCATCGACGCCGTCACGGCTGAACTCGAGCGGCTGGCTTCTTCCAGCGGGTTAGATGTCGGCTACAGAATCAACGCGGCCGACGATATGAAGCATGGTTCGTACTATCTCACAGTCACGGGCACTTCCGCGGAGCAGGGAGACGACGGGAATACAGGGAGAGGGAATAGGGTAAACGGCCTGATTTCGCCAATGCGCCAATACTCGATGGAGGCAACCGCAGGGAAGAACCCGGTCAATCACACTGGGAAGATTCTCAACGCAGTGGCCTTGATGGCCGCCAGAGAGGTCGTGAAGGAAGTCCCCGGCATCAGGGAAGCATATGTGAGGATGCTCAGCAGGATTGGTTCTCCCATTGACGAGCCACAGATCGCAAGCGCGGCGCTTGTCCTAGAGAAGGGGACGAGGGCTTCAAGCGTTGAGGAGGATGTCAAGTCGGTCCTCAACGAGAACTTAGACGGAGTGAGAAAGGCAACGGGCCTGATTCTCGAGAAGAAGCTGGAGCTATTCTAGGGATTCGCGCACGCCCTTCACGTATGCCAGGGCCACACCCTCATCAAGTTTCACCCCGTATGCCCTATTGAAGAACCTTACCACTGTCGAGACATCGTGCCGAAGGAGGTCTTCACAATTGGGGTGTTCGACACTCACAGCCTGCGGCCAGTCTATGAGCCAAATCGACTCCCCTGTGGTGAGTATGTTATACTCGCTGAGGTCCGCGTTGACAAGTCGAGCCTTAAGGAAGGCCAGCCTCATCGAATCAAGCACGGTACGGACCATGGCCTGCGGGTCAGTGAGCTCTGGACGCTGGGATAATCTCACTCCGGCAAGCTCCTCGAGGAGAACGGTGCTTCTGCTAAAGGCGATGGCCCGCGGAAATACAGAGGAAAGTCCCTGCAGCTTCTTCAAGGCGGTGTATTCCCTCCTCGCTGCTTCATAGTTCGCGGTCATCCAACTTCGCATCTCCGCTCCTTCCCTGAAACGCTTCTTGCGCACTCTGGTGAAACTCGTCCTTCCGAGCTTGTAGAACTTGAGGGCCAGCGGGGCGCCTTCTTCTGTGAGGGTTTCATACACGTCAGACTCTTTCCCTTTGGCGATGACCGCCCCCAATGCGAAGATCAGGTCCCGTTTTACGTAGTCCCTGAGGGCCATCGCTTCCACCGCTTCTCTCGTAAGACCGTATCCTGCGCCCCTCCTAGTGACGATTTCCCTGCGTTCGAGCTGCTCTACGGCGAACCTTACTCTCTCGGCAGGGAGCCGGCTCATTCTAGAAAGCCTGCCGACATCGGCAGTTCCATGTCCCGAAGCGGCCTCTTCCAGTCCGACGAGGGTCCTCCACTCCTCTTCCTTCAGAGACTTCAGGAGGCGCGCAGCTCTTTCTGTAGTCGACATCCCACTGCTAGCCTTTCAACTCGGTTCGGTGATAAAGGAGATGTTTGCCTTGTCCGAACACATGCCTCCAAGCTACCGCAGCCCACAGTCGGAGGCTTCGCGGTACACGTCCCAGTAACGGTCCTTCCCGACTTTCAAGCGACTTGGCTTCCCGCTGCTGTCATCCGACCACAATCCTTCTCCGCGCTTCACAGTTCCAATTCTCGCCACGGGGATGTCCGCGTCCAACAGCTCTTCCGTCAGGTCACCGACTCTGCTGTGGTTACAGGTGATAAGGAGAGTCCCCTCGCTCAGTGACCTCAAGGGGTCGAGTCCGAAGGCGCCGCAGACCGCTGCTGCTACTCTCGAAACTGGGATGCTCTTGGTCAAGACGCTGAAGGCGGTTCCAGAAGCGAAGGCCATCTCTGAGAGCCCCCCGATCACCCCTCCTTCCGTCGCGTCGTGCATCGATGTCACTCCCTTAGGTCCCAGTCCTATTCTTGAGGCGGCAACCGAGTCAGCGACAGTTGAGCACCTCCCTCCCAACTTTCTTGCGCGAGAGGCAAGTCTGCGACCTACCTGGGCCTCAACCCAGCGGGGGAAAGACGACGCGAGCGAGGCTGTCGTCTCAATTGCAGCCTCCTTGGTCATCATTATCGCATCCCCGGGCCTTGCCATCGAGGTTTCGACGAACTCCCCCCGATTGGCGAATCCGAACATCGAACATGCGCCGATTACGGTGAAGTCCGACCCAGGATAACTCCCTGTGTGTCCCGCCGCAATAGTGATGCCTAGCTCTCGACACTCCGCCCCGATGGATGCGATGTAGTGCCTCCGCTCCCTCAAGCCGAGTCTAGGCGGGAAGTTGAAACTGAAGGTTGCATATTGGGGGAGCATCCCGGAGGTGGCATAGTCGGAGGCTACGAGATGGACACTCATCCACGCCGACTGCTCGATGCCCACGGCAGGGATAATAGAAACTGGGTCCACCGTCAGTATCATTACGCGGTCTCCCCCCAGAGAGATGACCGCGTTGTCTTCGCCTTTCTTGGGGCCTACGAGGATTGCCCTGGAACTGCTACCCAAATTCGAGTAGACCACCTTTTCCATAAACGTTGGCCCAGCCTTGCCGAGGTCTGGCAACTCTAACTTGCCACTACTGGAACCCGAGCCTTCTAAAGTATGGTTTCGCTGCCTTGACGATAAGGAAAGCCACAGGGATAAATGCCAAATCGGCTAGCGTCCCGAAGTCATATGCCGCTGTCCAGAAGGCTGGCCAGACCCCTCCCTGGGCCGCGTATTGGAAGAGGGCGTAGTTGTAGAAGAGCCAGTCTGGGAAGAAGAAGGCTAGTGTTTCGAAGACGGTCGCGCCCACCATGGCGAAGACCATCGCCCTACTTCCTTTGGTCCTCGACCACCCAATGATGAAAGCTTCGGGGGCTCTCGCCCAAATCATGCCGAACGGATAGATCGGAGATCCCCCACCCTTGTAGGCAACGTTGAAGGCCTCTCCTATGAATGACCCGAGCCCAGTCGCCGAAGCCGCTGTCCAAGGATCTACCATGAGGCTCAGGGCCATATAGATAGGAGGGGACCAGGTAATCTCGTAAAGCGGAGGCGGCAGGGGAATGGAGAGGATTGTGCCCACCGCTATCAGAGCCGAGAAGTAGATGATCACAGCCAGGACGGTCGAACGCCGCCTGGGCCGATTCTTCCCTCCGCTCTCCTCTCCGCTCACGCCAGGCAGCGCGGCGGTCGCTTTTATAAGTTGGTAAATAAATGGCTTATGGATGTTACCCCCTGACGAATTGATGATTCAGGAGTTTCTCCCCGCCATCAGACAGCTCGTGTCGAAGGAGCTGCGCTCGCAGGGCTTCTCTCAGAACAGGATATCCTCGCTCCTCGGAGTAACTCAGGCGTCCGTGAGCCTCTACTTGGCATCGGCAAGCGACAGATCGTATTCTGCGCTTTCTGCCCTTTCACTTTCGACAGAGGAGGCAGACAGGTACGCATCGCTGTTGGCAGAAGACGTGAAGAGGAACGCGGTCGACGCAGTCGGCACCCTTTCCACAGTCTGGACCGGCCTACTTGGAAGGGGAGCGGCATGCGCCATGCACAGGAGCATGTACCCGACGCTCTCTGACTGCGACGTCTGCATACGAAACTACGGTAAGGACGGGTCAGCTTTTTCGGAAGCGATTTCTCAGGTAGCGGAAGCAATCAAGATGCTGGAGACGGTTCCAGGGTTCGCTTCCGTCATGCCGGAGGTCTCCGTGAACATCGCGCTTGCTGTCGGGGAAGCCAAGTCGGTCGCGGACGTTGTAGCAGTCCCGGGGCGGATAGTAAGAGTGAAGGGACGGCCGCACGCGATCCTCCCTCCAGAACCCGGGGCGTCGACTCACCTTTCCAAGGTGCTCCTCCTGCTGAGGACTAGGAAGCCGGAATCACGCGCGTGCATCAACCTCAGGTACGACGACAGAATGGCGGCTGTTCTGAGAGGACTCGGCTTGAAAGCCCTCAAGATAGGCGGGTACGCTCCATCCGGACCCACAGACCCCACGGTAAACGCCCTCGAGAAGCGGCTAAGGTCAGTTAGGGGGGATTCGTTCGATGTACTCGTAGACTTGGGAGGAACCAAGATAGAGCCTAACGTCTATCTCTTGGGGGCAGACGCACGTGGTGCCGCGAATCTCGCGGCAAGAGTGGCTAGAGCTTACCTAATGGGCTAGGCCTTCGATTAACCTGGTCTTGCGTTCGGCCGCATCGCTCTGCTTGACTGCCGCGGCAATAAATGCGACGTAGATTGGTTCGGGACGTTCGGGCCTGCTCACATACTCAGGGTGGAACTGTGTTCCCATGTAGAACGGGTGTCCGTCGAGCTCCAAGATCTCGGCCCTTCTCCCACCGTCGCTGAAGGCGACGTATTGCATCCCCGCGTCCTCGAATCTCCGCATGTAGTCCTGGTTTAGCTCGAATCTGTGCCTGTGCCTCTCCCGTATTTTCGTGGTTCCATAGATGTCGAAAGCCCTGCTTGGTTTCCTTAGAAAGACGTCATGACCTCCAAGCCTCATCGTGCCTCCCATGTCCGAAACCTTTCGCTGTTCGGGGAGAAGATCGATCACAGGGTGAGGCGTTTTAGGATCCACCTCGGTCGTATTCGCCCTGTCTAGTCCTAGGACATGCCTTGCGAATGAAACACTGGCGAGCTGGAAACCGTAGCACAAGCCGAGAAAGGGTATCTCTTTCATACGCGCGTAGTTCGCCGCAGCGATCTTCCCTTCGACTCCCCTCCCCCCGAATCCCTGAGGGATCACGACGCCGTCGTAACCGTCCAGCAGCCTCAGCTTCTTTGGGTCCTCCTCGATCATTTCCGATTCAATCCAGTCGATTTCGAGACGTGCCTCGTTGACCGCGCACGCGTGCATCAGCGCCTGGTTCACGCTGACATAGCTGTCGGCGAGACTCGCATACTTCCCCACCATTGCAATCCTCACGCCGCTGCGATAGCCCGTGAAGCGGTCTGCAACTGCGTTCCACTTGCTCATCTTCAGTCGTCTCCTGAAGCCGAACTGCATGAGTATCGGCTTGAGCACTCCCTGCTCCTCGAGGAGTTTCGGAACCTGGTAAATCGACTCGGCGTCAGGGTTGGATATGACACTCTCCACCGGAACGCTCGTGAAGAGCGAGATCTTCTCCTTGGCCTCTCTTGGAAGCGCTCTAGAACCGCGGACGACAATTATGTCGGGCTGGAGCCCGATCCTCCTCATCTCTTGGACGCTGTGCTGCGTGGGTTTTGTCTTCATCTCCCCTACCACGGAGAGCTCTGGGGCTAGGCTCACGTGTAAGAACAGAGTCTCTGACGGGCCTCCCTCCATTCTCATCTCCCTGAACGCTTCTAGGAAAGGAAGACTTTCGATATCGCCGACAGTCCCGCCGCATTCTACGACCAGCACATCCGTCCCAGAGTCGATGGCGAGCTGCCGAATCCTCCGCTTGATTTCGTCGGTAATGTGCGGGATTATCTGTACGGACTTTCCGAGAAACTTCCCCTTCCTTTCGTCGTCGATGACCTTCTTGTAGACCTGACCAGTCGTGATGTTGTTCGCTTTGCACATGTTCCTGTTGAGGAACCTTTCGTACGTGCCGAGGTCCATGTCAGTCTCGCCGCCGTCGTCGGTAACATACACCTCCCCATGGGTTATTGGGTTCATCGTCCCGGCATCGAAGTTGAGGTACGGGTCAATCTTGAGGCAAGTGGCGTCGAGACCCGAGAGCTCTAGGAGCTTAGCGACCGACGAGGTTGTGATACCCTTTCCAAGACCCGACATCACCCCGCCGGTAACGAAAAGATACTTCGGCATATATCAAGTGAATGGCATCCTTAATTAAGGATTGTGAAGCGTCGCAGAACCTGGTTCCTCTTGGCGATGGCATCCCGGATTCCCCTCGCAGCCGGATCACGCAACAGGCTGCGTGATCACCGCAAGGTCCGACACGTCAACAAGCAGCTTGCTCACCCTTTCGAGGGAGCCTAATCTCTCCGCGATCGACGCGCCTTGGGCTGCTGGGAGCTGCGCAATCCTTCCCAAGTCCTGGCTCATCTCGGCCGCCAAACCGCCCACTATCAGATTGACCGAGCGAGGCCGCCCTGCCCTCCTCGAGATGAAGGCCTGCGTGGAGAGGTCGTTCATCTGCTTGAGCCGCAGGACACACGTAGCGAGATCCCGAGAGAGCTGCGGAGAGGCTCTCGCGTGGTGGAGAGTCTGAGAGAGCTCAGACACTGCGTCTCCCACGCTCTCGAGGAAGCTCGCCAGAACTCTGTAGTCTAGCACGTCAACAGGTGAGAGGCCGTACCCCTCGGCAATTTCCGGTCGCATGATCGCGGCTCTTATGGCTCTGACCAGGAGGAAGTACAGACGGTCCACGTCGTCGTCGCGCTCAGCGACCAGCGCAAGAAGCTTCGAGTCGCCCTTCGTCAGGCCTTCCGCGATGTCCTTGAGCATGCCATCCAGGATGCTTGACATCCGCCTGACGATTTTCTCGGGGACAATTGCCGAAGACTCCAGCAGAAACTGAACAGTGACCCTCTTGGCGTCCTCGTCCATTATCTCGAGGCCTACCAGGCGGGCCATCGCCGCCTTGAGCTTGGCCCTGTCTTCTCGTGATATCATCTTCTTTCCGACAATTCTGATCACGTCGTAGCCCAGCAGATACGCACCTGTAATGTCGTTGATTACAACGCTTAGGTCCTCTCCCGGATACTCTATCCCGATTTCCCTTGGCTTGTCAGCTACGTCTTCAATCGGCCTCACGATGAGCTTGCGTGCCGAAAGCTCGTCGACGGCAACAGTGGCGCCCTTCTTCACGCCGTTCCTCCTCGCCCAATCCTTCGGGAGCGAGATTAGCAATGTCCCTCCCCCCATCTCGAGGACCTTCCGCGCATCCATGCCTCTATATCGCATCGGGGTTCTCTATATTCCTTCACTGCAAGTTAGCAGATAGGGCGTGGACGTCAGTCGCACTACTTTGGAGCTGGGGGCCTGTTGACCTGCTTGTTCACGGCATCGGCCAGGTAATGCCCCCGGAGAACCACCCTCGCGTCACTTACCCCGCTGACAGCAAGCACGGCCGCTCTAATGTCGCTGGCGATCTTGAGGGCAA
>CAZHNH010000110.1:0-2324 GCA_964533695.1 uncultured Nitrosopumilales archaeon
TGGGGTCTTCGCCCTCCCCATCGTCTACCCGATGGTGGCGCAGGGAAAGGCGAGAATCAGGACGATAATGAATGCCGCGCTAACGAACGAGGACGTCGACTTCGCTGTCTCGACCTTCGAAAAGGCAGGGAAAGAGCTAGGCATCATTTAGCGGGAAGGGGTCCCCCAAGTTCCACGAGATAGAGGCGTATTTCGTGGCCGCCAATGAGGAGGCGGCCTCCGACTCTGCTGCAGTGAGCGTGGAGGCACCGTTGCCGTTAGCATCGGTGCCGTGCCTGTCATCACTCCCGTCGAAGAAGACATTCGCAAGCTTCGCTGCGAACTCTAGCGGGTCCGCACCGCAGTTCGAGATAGATACAACCTTGCTTCTCGGATATCTTCGCGCCAGTTCTTCAGCGCTAGGCGTCGTGAGCGCCTCGACCTCCTTCAGGTCCGCGTCCACCAACAGCGTTCCGTGACAGAGGACAGCATCCTTGGAGATGTAAGCTGCCATTCCACTGATTTTC
Source organism: uncultured Nitrosopumilales archaeon (assembly GCA_964533695.1). Lineage (GTDB taxonomy): Archaea > Thermoproteota > Nitrososphaeria > Nitrososphaerales > Gagatemarchaeaceae > UBA183. Next base: position 507 of record CAZHNH010000110.1, read on the forward strand.
CCGCAATTGTCGAAGATGCTGTTCGGAGGCCTGTACCTGCTCTCGACATGGCACTCCTCTAGCGCATCTACGACAATCGCCGCGAAGGATTCGAAGACTCTACTGGGGTCCGAGCCTTCGCCTCTCCCTCTCCAACGCGGTACGAGGAATGACCAGTTCAGGTTGCCAGGACCGTTGTACACCGCCCCTCCCGCAGTGAATCTCCTGACCACGGGGACAGACTCGCGGCGACAGTACTCGAGGTCCGTCTCGGCCCTAGCCAACTGGGCCCTGCCTATCACAACCGATCTCTGATTGGCCCAGACTCTCAGGGTCGGGGCTCGAAGTCCAGTGAAGAGAACCTCTTCAAGCGCCAGGTTGGAATAGGGGTCTCCGAGTGTGGCTTCAAGGAATCTTCCCTTCCTGCTCCGCATCAGCTAGTCACACTATTCGCGTTGCAATAAGAGCTTTGAACCGGACCCGTCAGGGCCGTACGCTGAACTTGCCATTCCGTTATCTTCCTGACATAGCTCTTGCCGACATAGCGTTCGAAGCCGAGTCAAGCTCGATCGATGGGCTGTTTGAATCTTCCGCCGAAGCCCTCACCGACATAATGGTTGACCCCAAGACAATTCGGACCGACTTGAAGGGGACCGTCACGAAGAAGTTGAGCATCATCTCCGACGACCTCGACACACTTCTGTACGACTTCCTCACCGAGATCATCATCGTAAAGGACGTCGACTCGCTCCTATTCAGCGAAATCGAAGTCAACGTGGCTCCTGACCGAAAGTCGCTCAAAGCCATCCTAAAAGGAGAGCCAATAGACAGGGATCGGCAAGCGCTCAGGAACGATGTTAAAGCCGTGACGATGCATATGTTCGGAGTAAGGAGGGGAGAACGCGGCCCCTGGAGAGCCACGGTCGTCTTGGACATCTGAACCGAGACTGTCGAGTCTGAGATCGGCGGTTGCGGAAGGGTTGACGGTGAATGCCCGTCGTGGCAGAAGCGGAAGCATGCAATTGAGTCAGTGAATTAGTCATAAGACAGGCAACAAAGCAGACAGCCATCTAGCTAGCCTGCCGGCCTCCCTGTAGGCTTACCTGCCTCTTGTTTCCCGTCAGCAAACCCTTAAAGAATCAAGACCTTGGCCGCAAATTTCGATAGGGATTCAGATCACAATGCCACGACCAGACGGCATCAAACAAGTCTCCGACGTCGTATGGGAGATACCGACGTCTCACAAGCCCGGAATGCTTGTCCCCGCCCGCGTCTATGCTACAAACAAACTTCTGGACGCAATGGATGCCGGTGTCTTTGAGCAGGTCACAAACCTTGCCTGCCTCCCGGGGATAGTCAGAAACGCGTATGCTATGGCAGACGCACACTGGGGGTATGGGTTCCCAATAGGTGGGGTGGCAGCATTCGACACTGAATCTGGCGTCATCTCGCCTGGAGGGGTAGGTTTCGACATAAACTGCGGAATGAGACTCATAAGGACGAATCTGCGCTATTCGGAGGTCAAACCCAAGGTCAAAGAGATTGTCGACCTCATCTTCAGGCTCGTCCCTGCAGGAGTCGGCGTGAAAGGGACTCTGAGGATATCGGAATCGCAATTCGAAGAGGTGATGAGGTACGGGGTCAGGTGGTGCGCGGAAAACGATCTTGCATGGGAGGACGACCCCGTCCACGTAGAAGAGGGGGGCTTCATCAAGGGAGCCGAGCCTACCAAGGTCAGCCGTCAAGCACGCAGCAGGGGGATAGACCAGCTCGGCACCCTCGGATCAGGGAACCACTATCTGGAGATACAAGTAGTGGACCCTGGCCGGTTCTTCAACC
>CAZHNH010000111.1:0-6622 GCA_964533695.1 uncultured Nitrosopumilales archaeon
CCCATTCGACGCCATCGACATCCTGAACCTCAGCGAGGAGCTCAAGAGCGACAAGATACACCAGTACGGCGTCAATTCGTTCCGGCTCTTCCGCATCCCGACCGTCAGAAGGGGGCAGGTGGTTGGGTTGGTAGGGAGGAACGGGATTGGCAAGTCGACGGCGCTCAGGATACTCGCAGGGCAGCTGGTTCCCAACCTCGGGGACTACGAAGGGGAACCAAGCTGGAGCAAGTTCCTGAAGTACCTCAGCGGCCGCGAGATGAAAGAGCACTTCGAGAGGATTCAGGACGGCGAGCTCCGCGTGTCGCTGAAGCCCCAGGCCGTGTACAAGCTCCCCGAAGCCTGGAAGAAGGAGACGAGGCTCCTGCTGAAGAGGATGGACGAAAGGAAGGCGATGGCGGAAGTGGTCGAGGCCCTCAACCTCCAGGAAACGCTCGACAAGCAGGTTCCCGACCTTAGCGGTGGGGAGCTCCAGAGGGTCGCGGTCGCGGCAGCGGCCTTGAAGGATGCCGACCTTTACCTGTTCGATGAGCCGTCCTCTTACAACGACGTCTATCAGAGGCTGGCGGTCTCCAAGCTCATCAGTGGGATCGCCGAATCAGGAAAGTCAGTCCTCGTAGTCGAACACGACATGGCGTTCCTCGACTATGTTGCCGACTACGTCCAGATAATTTACGGCGAGCCCGGTGCCTACGGGATAGTTTCCGGGCTCTATTCCTCGCGCACAGGCATCAATTCACTACTCGACGGCTACCTCCCACAAGAGAACATCAGGTTCAGGGACCACGCTGTCTCCTTTGTGCAGAGGTCTGCGGGCGAGACCGTGGAAAGCGAAGAGGTCGTCGCAAGCTATACGGGCCTGAGGAAGTCTTACGAGAGCTTCAAGCTTGAGGTCGAAGGGGGCGAGATAAACAGCGGGACGATCCTCGGAGTGGTCGGGGCCAACGCCCTTGGCAAGACGACGTTCCTCAAGATGATCGCGGGAGAGGAGAAGCCATCCAAGGGGAAGGTCAGCGTAGGTGCGAAGGTTGCCTACAAGCCGCAGTACCTGAGCTCGGCTTTCGACGGATCGGTAGATCAGTTCTTCACCGAGACTCTGGGGGTGAGATATGGGGAGCCTGACCTGCAGGATGCCCTAATCGTCCCCTTGCAGATGGAGAAGCTTCTCCCAAGAGACATGAAGGACCTGAGCGGGGGTGAGCTTCAAAAGGTGGCGATAGTTACTACGATGGCCCAGAACGCCGAGGTCTATGCTCTCGACGAGCCATCGGCCTTCCTTGACGTGGAAGACAGATTCGTCGTGGCGAGAGCGGTGAACAGGATGGTAAAGGCGAGGGGCAAGGCCGCCATCATAATCGACCATGACCTCCAGGTCGTAGACATCGTCTCCGACCGCTTGATGGTCTTCTCCGGTGTACCCGGCGTCTCCGGCGGAGCGAGCAAGCCACTGACGAAGGAGGACGGTATGAACCTATTCCTCAAACAGGTGGGGTTGACTTACAGACGAGACGTGAACACTGGGAGGCCTAGAGTGAACAAGCCGGGTAGCAAGCTAGACCGCGAGCAGAAGGATAGAGGAGAATACTATTACGTCGCCACGGAGAAGATCGCGCCTACCGAAACGGACACGGACGCTGGCAATGAACCGAAGACGAGAAATTGAGCACCCGCTGGCCGACCCCGCCTTTCACCACCAATCGAGGATGTATGAGCAACGGACGCGAGCGCAGATACGAAACGGTCCCTTACGGGCAGCTTCTGTTGACACACTCCCGGGGGATTCTCGCCAAGGAGGTTGCGAGACATTGAGACTGATTCAGAAGGTCATGCTGGATGCCCGCATCAGCGGAACAGGCGATCGAGTCGCCACAGGTGTCGACGTGGTGGGGGACATCGCGATCCTCAAGCTGCAGGACCTCTCATCCGCCGACAAGAAGCGGGTGGCGAAGGCACTCATGAAGGAGGTCCGCAGCGTAAAGTGCGTCTATGAGCAGGAAGGGGGGATCGAGGGAGAATTCCGTCTCCGAAGGCTGAAGCACCTCGTGGGAGAGAAGAGGACTCTGACGCACCACAAGGAGAACGGCTGCGTCTTCAAGGTCGATGTCGCCAAGTGTTATTTCTCCCCCAGACTTTCGACCGAGAGGCTGAGGCTGGCGGGACTGGTCCGTCCAAAGGAGTGCGTCCTCAACATGTTCGCCGGCGTAGGGCCGTTCTCAATAGAGATCGCCAAGAAGGCGGGGGCTCGAGTGACCAGCTGCGAGATCAACGAATACGCTTGCGAGCTTCACACTCAAAACAACAGCCTCAACAAGGTTGCCGACAGGGTCACGGTGATAAACGCGGACGCAGGGGAACTCTCCCGCGGGGGAGGCAGAGAGAAGTACGATAGAATCCTGATGCCGCACCCATCACAGGCAGACAAGTATCTCCCTGTCGCCCTCTCTCTAGTGAAGGGCCGCGGCGTCATCCACTATTACAGGCACATCTTGGGAAGAGACGAAGAAGAAGCATCCGCAGAACTCCGAAAGGAACTTCGCGAGTCACTCCCATCACGATTCAGAATCGAGACTCGGCGTGTAAGGGAGGTAGGCCCCAGGTGGGTGGAAATGGTTGCCGACGTCAGGCTCCCTCGCGCCGGCTGAACAGGCTAGAAGGGAAGGTTCTGGCTGTACCTGTAGAGATGGGCGAGCACGCCGAACGTGACCAAGATGGATCCCACGTCGAAGAGCGCCATTGCCTTTAGGCTAGAAGAGAATGCGTTGTAAGCCAACCCATCGAGTGCAACCTGCGCCAGGATGAGCAAGAGGAACAAGATGTAAACCCACTTCACGGACAGAAGAGGCTGCATGGGCGCCACCGCCTTCCTAACACGCTCCTTCGATTTCAGGTATCTCAGAAACGCATACGTCATCACGAAGGATAGTGCAGTCACAACCAGCATTGAGGTGAAGTAGTCGGTCGGAGAGACAAGCAGCCTCTGGAGCGTGGGGAGAGAGAGGTTCGGATTGATGTAGAAACCCCAGGCAGTCGTAATGATGATCTGTGCTATGCTGGTTATTCCCAAGGCCGTGAAGAACGGCCTTTCTTTCCAGCTTAGCTTCTTCGAAGTGTCTACGAATGGCACCACAATCGCCATCAGCACTAGGAGGAGCGGCATCACTCCTCCCATGAAGAACTTGTTGAACTCGGTCCTGAGAAGAGCGTAGATACCGGTGATATACCACTCCGGAATCGTAAGCGTTCCGTTGCTCGGGTTGTACGGAATTCCGAGCGCAACAGGGAAGACAGCTGCGATGAGGAATAGGCCACCCACCAGCGTCGAGACTACGGGGATGTCGAAGACGAGGTACCTTGGAAAGTGGATGAAGACAAGGAGTATCATGACCATCGGGAGTATGAAGACGTGCGCCGCATAGAGCCTGAGGATGAAGTCGCTGAAGCCGGCGCCAAATGTCGCCAGCCTCAGCGAACTGCCGACGACCGGTGATGCATTGGCTAGTGAAGCCCCGATTTCAATCGCCAGGCCGGCTCTCTGGTTGAACAGTAGGTCGTATCCAGTGAACGCCTCGACGCCAGTGATCAACCCAAGGATTACGCCCGTCACCCAGAGGATCTCGTTTTTTATCTTGAACCTGCCGCTGAAGTAGTTGTAGTACATGTGCAGGATGGCGAGGAGGACCATCGCGTTCGACGCGGTGTAGTGAATGTTCCTCAGGAGGTAGCCTCCTGGAACGTTGTTGTTGATGTTCTCGACGCTCTGGAAGGCGCAGGTCAGGGTTCCGCACCCCGAAAGCGTAGGTTGGTAGTATATCATCAACAGACCTCCCGTCACGCCCAGGACCAGGAAGGTTATCCCTGTCAGCATACCGAGATAGCCGAGGGGGCTGACCATCCTCTTTGGGAAGGTGTACTTCACTCCCATGTACACCGTCCTCTCTAAGCCATTCGTCACCCAATGGTAGAGTCTTGCGACTACGTTCTCCTCGCCCTTCGGCTCTTGCGACAACTACTAGGGCGCCTCAGTCAAGTCTGGAAGGTATGCTGGAACGCCCGCGCTAGGCAGGATGAAGTTCTCGTAACTGAGATAATCTCGTCCGTAGCCAATGGTCCCGTCTCCCTCGATTGCACCGCCGGCGACCCCCTTCGGAGGGGATGTCGGAGTCTGAGTGGATGGGTCGAGGTTAGGGTAGAACACGTACAGGTTCCCTTCACTGTCCGCCTGGAGCGTGGCCATTGGGATCGCGTTGGTCGGAGCAGGCTGCAGAGAGGCCGGTCCTCCAATCGCGAGTCCGTCAGGGACGCGGTAGATGCTCCCGTGGCACGGGCACTGGTACTGTTGGGCAGCAGAGATGTAGTTCGGGCTGCACCAAAGATGGACGCAGACTTTGCTGAAGGCGACAAAGTCGCTCGCCTTCTTGTTTGCCCCCCCCAGGGACTCTGGGAGGCGAATCAACTCAAACTTCTGGAAGGTATTGGGGTTCTCTGCGTCAAGAGTTGGGTCGCCCGAGGATGGATAGGTAAAGATCCATGCGCTGTTCGGGGGGAATGTCGTCAAATCGTTGACGTTCACCTGGACCCCGGCTGCCGCTCCGAACTGAGGGAGATCGTCAATAACAAGCTTCTGGAGAAGGACGGGTTTAGAAGACCCGCTCTCGACCGACGAAGAGAGGAATGTGCCCCAAGGCACAAACGGGATTATTGAAAGCACTGCTCCAACAGCAAGGAGCGCCTTCAGAAACGTGCGCCTCCCCGAAGTTCGCGGAGGCTGGGGCCTCGACGGCGGGACGGGGGGTGTCGCGGCTGACTTGGCCGCTGGAACAACAACGGGTCGGGGCGCGGCTTGTGCGGTCGAGGCAATAGCAGCGGCAGGCCTTGGCTGTGTTGCAGAGGCATCAGGGGTGGAACTTGGGGGTTGCTGCCGCTGTGGCGGCTGTTGTTGCTGAGGTTGCGGTTGCGGTTGCTTCTTCTCTTCCGGTGTGCTCTGCTGAGAGGACGCCGATTCCTTGTTCCCCTCCGTCAAATATTCTCCACGCCGGGCCCGGAGAACGCGACATTTAACTTTCGTCTCGCAGTAGTGACGACCTGCCGACGCGTCCCCGCAAAGCCTTATAGCCAATATTCGAGTCGCCCTTCGACAATCAGGTTGAGCAGCAAAAGCACAACCGCCGTAGGTTTTGTAATTGCAGTCCTGATCGTTGGTGCCATAGGCTCAATCGCATACTACCAGTTCGAGGTCGCCCCTAGCCAAAACAACACCTCTTCAACGACTACGACGACTTCTCCTCCGGCAGTGACATGCAAGGGAACGAACTGCGCCTACGTCAACATCACAGCGGGCGCAAGCGGATGCACCAACCCCAGCAGCCCGTGCGGCTTCGACCCGGCCACGCTTACGGTCGTAATCGGGGTGAACAACACGGTAATGTGGACGAACCAGGACCAGGCAGTCCACACAGTCACCGGGTCTAACTGGGGGAGCTCGGAGGCACCTGGGATAAGCCCGGGTGGCAACTTCACCTACACCTTTGCGACGGCGGGATCCTATCAATACCACTGCATCTACCACTCGGGGATGATCGGAACCGTGGTAGTGAAAAACTCCTGAGGTTCCTAAGACGGATAAAGTTGTCCAGAACGTCGTCAGGTAGACTTTGAAGGTTCTCTCTACGGAAAGGGAACTGGACGAGCTCTCAAGAGATTCTGGAATAATCAGAATCAGGCCCCGGGTAGCCTACGTAACCTACACCGAAGAAGAGGTCAGCTCTGTCGTTGAGGCCGCTGTCGGCTCCGACGAATCGGTCACCCCCAGGGGTGCCGGAACCTCGATTCCGAGTCAGTCGGTCGGACGAGGCTCACTATTGCTCCAAGGAAGAAAGAGGGCAGAACTGGTCTCAGGAAACAAGGTAAGATGCGAGCCCGCGCTCGTAAAGGGAGAGCTAAACAAGCTCCTTGAAATTGCTGGAAGATGGATGCCCGTCGACCCGTCAAGTTACCTCAGTTGCACTGTCGGAGGCATGGTTGCAAACAACTCCTCTGGTGTTAGGACTCCACGCTACGGTTCGACCATTAGTTACGTCGAGGCATTGAAAGCCGTCATCCCCGGCATTGGCATCCAATACTTCAGCCCATGCACGGTCGAGGCCGCATTTTCAGGGGACAGGCTAACGAAGACGCTCGCAGGACTTCTTGTGGAGAATTGGAAGACGATAGTCGAGGAGCAACCCCGCGTCAGCAAGAATTCCTCTGGATACAGGTTTGAGAAAGTCCTGCACAACGGCCTCTTCGACGGCCCGAAGCTCATGGTTGGTTCGGAGGGGACTCTCGGAGTCTTCACCGAAGTCACCTTCTCGACGCTTCCCAGGCAGGACTCGAGAGTCCTTCTCATCGTGGAGGCAGAGCTAGACGATCTGGACCCCATAGTCTCCGCTTTCAGGGCGCTTGGTCCCACGGCGATTGAGCTCGTCGACAAGTCAATATTCAAGAAGACAGGAAGGGAAGGCAAGATTTCGAAGTACTCACGGACCGAAGACGAGTACATGCTCTTCTGCGAGTTCGAAGGTTCGGAGGACTTTCTGAAGGGAAAGTTGCACGACCTGGCCGAATCCAAGGCTGGAAGCTTCGA
>CAZHNH010000112.1:0-59120 GCA_964533695.1 uncultured Nitrosopumilales archaeon
CTCGCTACGGGAATCAGGATTGGGACATCCGTCAGGACAAAGACCATGGAGCCTTTCACAACCAGGCCGAGGCCCGACGGTCTTCACATGATCGACTATTCCAAGACACTTCAGCGAATCGACGTGGCCGGCAAATTCATCGCAACGACCGGAGCGCAAAACACGGTCGTATACACAAGCAGAGAACACGGAACCATAGCAGTGGAGAAATTCTGCGAGCTGACTGGTGCCGTCCCACTGATTGGGAGGTTCATGCCGGGTACCTTCACGAATCCTCTCTATCCTGGCCATCTTGATGCTGAGCTAGTAATCGTCGCCGACCCGCTATCCGACACGCAGGCCATCGTGGAAGCAGGGAGCTTGGGCGTCCCGGTGATAGCGATTTGCGACACAGACAATGTTACCGATGACATCGATCTGGTGATACCTGGGAACAACAGGGGACGGAAGGCCATCGCTGCAATCTTCTGGCTATTGGCGAGGGCAACACTAGTCCACGCCGGAGCACTAGAGGAAGACAAACCGATGAAATACTCGATCGAAGACTTCGAGACAAAGTTAGAAGAAGAGCCTAAGCCAGAGGCGCTCGAATAGCGTAAATCAGGCAATTATTGCTCACCATCCCCGTGAAACTACGTAGACCGGCGGTTGCAGGCTCATTCTATCCCGCTAATAGGGAGGACCTTCTCTTCATGCTGAATAAATGCTATGTTCATCCACTTGGACCTGGCCGAGCTCCCCCAGCTCCACCTGGGAATCAGGAGATAATCGCCGTAGTTGCACCACATGCGGCATACGAGTACTCAGGCCCCATCGCGGCTCATAGTTATCTGCACGTGTCCACGCTAAGAGACCCGGATCTGATTGTGGTGCTTGCCCCAAACCACTACGGTCTTGGAAGCGGCATCTCGACCTTCAAGGAGGGGGAGTGGGAGACCCCTCTCGGAAGGATGAGGGTCGATGAGGCCGCTGCCTTCGAACTGGTCCGCGATTCAGGAATCGTGACCTACGACGCCGAGGCTAACCGAATGGAGCACTCTCTCGAGGTCCAACTCCCTTTTCTCCAACAGATTTATGGTGACTCCGTCCCATTCTTGCCTGTTTCTCTTATTTTCCAAGACGTCGAGACGGCTAAGACTCTTGGCAGTTCTTTGTCAGCCATCGTGAAGGGGAAGAAGGCTGTACTGATCGCCTCGTCTGACCTCACTCATTATGAGCCAAGACTTCGGGCAATGGTGAAGGATTCGGCGCTCTTGGAGGCCGTTAGGAGACTCAGCTTGGAAGGTTTCTACTCCACGCTCGACAGGTTGCAGGTGACAGCCTGCGGCTATGGCGCGATTGCTACAGTAATGGAAGCATCACGGTCTCTGGGGCTCAAGTGCGGGGAACTCCTGAAGTACGCTACGAGTGGAGATACCACAGGGGATAATAACCAAGTGGTGGGCTACGGTGCACTGAGATTCGTGTAGCAGATGAAGGCCATTGCAGAAGCGCCGTCGAAGGCGATAGTCACTGGCGAGCACTTCGTCGTTCATGGCGCTTGGGCTCTGGCAGCAGCGCTGCCGCGAAGGGTGAAAGTCGAGGTCGCCGAGTCCACGCATCAAAGGGTAATCTCAAACGGCGTCTTGGTCTCAGACAGGCAAAGGCTTCGCCCGATTGGACGGATCCTAGAAGCCATGGCCAAAGAGTATTCTCTCGATTCCGACATGACTGTATCCATAACCTCAGAGATTCCAGAGGGCGCTGGACTCGGATCCTCTGCCTCAACCATGGTCGCCGTGACCTCAGCGGTGGCCCGCCTCAGAGGCCTCTCCGTCGGGGTGGCAGAGATCTCCAAGTTCGCGATGGTGGGAGAAACCGAAATTCATGGGAGACCATCGGGGGTTGACGTAGCCATCTGTTCTATCGGAGGTGTGGTGCTCTTCAAGCGCGGCAGCAGTCCCAGGAGGATCACACTTAATGGTACCAAGTCATTGATCGTCGCCTTCTCCGGCTGCAAGAGGAGCACGAGGCGCCAGATTCGCAGGGTGTCCGGGACGAAGGAATTGTTTCCGAGTTTATTCGAAGGGCTGACGGAGGGTGCGAGCGAGGTGAGCTTGATGGCGGCGGAACGACTTTCGGCAGGAGACTTGGAGGGACTTGGCAGAATGCTGAGTCTCAACCACGCAGTTCTCTCGGCTATCGGCGTTTCGAGCCCACAGCTTGATAGACTGGTCGACCTTGCGTTATCTCTTGGAGCGTATGGCGCGAAGTTAACTGGTGCTGGAGGCGGGGGGAGCATTGTTGCGGTCGCGCCGGGAGGAAAGGAGAAAAGTATCGTTTCAGGGCTCAGGGACCGGGGGTTCGAGGCTTTCCTTGCCAAAATCCCCGCTGGAGGAGTGAGAAGTTGGCTAGAGAAGTGATAGTGAAGTTTGGAGGATCGGTCATTACCGATAAGTCGAAGCCGTTCTCATACAGGTCGGACGTCGTCTCGGCCCTGGCCGAGGAGATCGCTTCTTCGGACGAAAGGGCAGTGATAGTGCACGGCGGCGGGTCTTTTGGCCATACAGTTGCGAGACAACAAGGATTGTCTTCCGAGCAGGCGGCTCAATACGCTGGCGCAGTTTCGAAGACTAGGGCGGCCATGTATGAACTCAACGGGCTCGTTTGCAGAACTCTACTGGAGAGTAAGCTCTACCCATATTCATTCTCACCATTTGACGCGTTGTCGAAGGCAGGGAAGACAGCAGTATCTCTTTGGCTGAGAGGGCTCATGAAGAACGGGCTTACCCCTGTGACCTTTGGAGATGTCTCCTTAACGTCGTCGGGGCTCAAAGTGATGTCGGGCGACACGATGGTGCTGGAACTGACGAGGATTTTGGGGCCAGAGAGATGCGTCTTCGCACTTGACGTTGATGGCGTCTATGAAGGTGGAACACGGGTTATCCTCCCAGAACTGTCACCATCCAAGATCAAGAGGATGCAGGTTCCTCTTGGAGAGGACGTCACAGGGGGAATGAAGTTCAAACTGGACATGGCGGCTAAGATTGCAAGTCTGGGAACCAAGGTGAGCTTCGTCTCAGGCTACAGGCGCAATGAATTCTCGAAGGCGCTGAAGGGGCTCGAGTTCTACGGTACTGTCGTGAGGGCGTGATCTGCCGGGTTCGGTGGGATGACTTTGGTGGATTTGCGAACGGAAATGAAGAGCATAAAGTCAACGATAGACGAGCTGATTTTGGACCAACTACTCCCAACATCAGACTCTATTGCTGAAGTCGACCTTCTTTACAAGATGATGAGGGACTACCCGTCCCGACAGGCGAAGGGGATGAGGCCCTTCCTCTGCGTCACAACGTGCAGGGCTGGAGGAGGGGAGAGGAGTGATGCCCTGCTCACGGCTGCGTGCATCGAGCTCTTCCAGCACTGGATTCTAATCCATGACGACATCGAGGACGGCTCCGAACTGCGAAGGGGTGAACCCGCGCTTCACGTCAAGTACGGTGTGCCACTCGCCCTAAACGCTGGTGACGCTTTGCATGCACGGATGTGGGGGGCGCTTGCACTCAATAACGCGAGTCTCGGACCTCAAAGGACTATTAGGATCATAGAGGAGTTTTCCCACATGGTCAATGAGACCACCGAAGGTCAGCACATGGAGTTGGGCTGGATTGCCCGCAAGAAATGGGACTTGCAGGAGTCGGACTACTACGCGATGTGTGCGAGGAAGACCTCCTGGTATACAATTGCGGGCCCTTGCAGGTTAGGCGCCATTGCGGCTGGAGCGGACGAAAACGTGATGCGGAAGTTAAAAGAATTCGGCCTCCGTCTCGGCGTGGCCTTCCAGATTCAGGACGACTCCTTAAACCTCTTCGGGGATCAAGAGAAGTATGGAAAGGCGAAGTCCGACGACATCCTCGAGGGAAAGAGAACGCTCATACTCCTGCATCTTCTAGGCACTGTGGAAGGCCGCGAGAGAGAAAAATTGGTCTCGATTATGAACAAAGACCGTGCCGCGAAGACATCTGAAGACGTGGCCAACGTTCTGTCGATGGTTGAGAAACATGATGCGGTGGGCTACGCAAGGAAACGGGCTATCGAAATGATGAAAGAAGCCGTTGGCATCCTTGAGGACATAAAATGGAGAGGAGACGATGATGCAGTCGCCCTGTTGGGGCAATTTGCGAGGTTCGCAGTCGAGCGGGAATGGTAAAGGAGAAATCAGGGCTGCCCGCTGAGGTCCAGGCAGACATAGAGCTGGCATCGTTGATCAACGCGAGCCGGCATGGAGGAAAAGCAGACGTCGGCGCTGTCATAGGGCGTGTGCTTGCCGAGCACCCAGAGCTTCGACACTCGCCTAGCGAGGTGGGAAAGGCAGTCGGGTCCACGGTTGCCCGAGTGAACAGACTGAGTCCCTCTGAACAGCAGGGGCTGCTGAAAGAAAAACAGCCGGATGTGGAAAGACACCCGAAGAAGGAGGGCCGTGCCGGACTGCCGCCACTTCCGGGTGCGATCGAAGGCCAGACGGGTTTCAGGTTCCCTCCAGAGCCATCGGGTTTCATGACTGTGGGCCACGCAATGGCGTGCACGATAAACTCCATTTACGCTGAAACATATCACGGTGAGTTTTGGCTCAGATTCGAGGACACCAACCCGAGGAAGGTAGCCAAGAGGTACTACGATAGCTTCAGGGAGGGGATTGGCTGGCTAGGAATAAAGTGGGACCACGAAAAAAACGTCTCAGACGACATCGAACTAATTTACGGCTACGGGAAGAAGCTGATTGAAGATGAGAAAGCTTACGCCTGTTCCTGCACCCTGGACAGGGTGAAGGCACTCAGGTTTGAAGGGAGGGCGTGCGAGCACAGGGAGTCCCCAGTCGAGAAAAGCCTTGCCGTCTGGGAGAGGATGCTCGCGAAGCAGGTGCGAGAAGGAGAATCGGTAGTCAGATTCAAAGGAGACATGAGCAGTGTCAATTACTCTCTTCGCGATCCCAATCTATTCCGAGTGATAGAGAAAGCCCATCCACTGACAGGGGAGCGTTACACAGTCTGGCCAACATACCATCTCGCTAATACCATTGAAGACGAAATCTGCAGAATCACCCACATCCTCCGTAGCTCGGAGTTCAACGCCGAGATTCAGAGACAGATCCGGGGAGCACTCGGCTTCCGCGCACTGAGTGTCATTCAGTTCTCTAGGTTCAACTTCAAGGGGACTCCCGTCGGAAAGAGACTCCTACGACCTCTTGTAGAGGGGAAGCTTGTCTCTGGATGGGACGATCCAAGAATGCCGACAGTCGAGGGGCTCAAGAGACGGGGTGTCATTCCTGAAGCCATCCGAGAGTTCACACTCCATGTTGGCTACACGAAGGCCGAACATCAATACGACTGGAGCATGCTTCTCTCGATCAACAAGAAGCTCCTTGACCCCCGTTCGAAACGAGTCTTCTTCGTCCCTGACCCTATTGAGCTTATCGTCGACGGAGCTCCTCCTAAGAGCGTGTCAATTCCGTTCCACCCGGACGCGGACCTAGGAGAGAGGATGGTCAAAACAGAAGGCAGGTTTTTCGTCCCCAAGTCCGACGTGGATTCCCTCAAGAAGGGAGCCAGTCTGAGACTGATGGAACTCTATAACATAGAAATTACTTCTCCAGACGGAGCAGCACCGAGGGCGAAGTACACAGGCGAGGAGTTGGTAAAGGAGACGAAGAAGGTACAGTGGGTCGTCCCTACGGGAAGGGTAGAGGTGATTGTCCTCGAGCCAAGAGTTCTCTTCGACGATGAAGGGAAGTTCAACGCTGAAAGTATGGGGAAGACCAGTGGAGTCGCGGAGGCGGCCTTCGATTCCTTGGTCCCAGGAACGATAGTGCAATTCCCAAGGTTTGGGTTCTGCAGGATCGACTCTCCTACGACATGCATACTGGCCCAGCGCTAGCTCCTCCGCACGGGCAACGCCTTCTGTTGCAAAAAATACTGGTTGTCAAGAGACATCTAACCATTTATAACCGGGTGACAGAGGGCGCTTCTGGGAGATACTTACAGATGACCCCAAGGCCTTACTACGTGAAGGTGGAGACGCCGAAGGAAGTCTCCGAGGCCGCATATGAAGTTCTTCGGCAAGCTTCCAGAAGCGGCAAAGTGAGAAAAGGTACTAATGAATCGACAAAGGCGATAGAAAGGGGAACCGCGAAGCTTATCGTTATCGCAGAGGACGTCACACCACCTGAAGTCGTGGCCCACCTGCCCATCCTCTGTGAGGAAAGGAAGATACCCTACGTTTTCGTACCCTCTAAGGATCAGATCGGACCCGCTATCGGCATCGACGTGCCTACAGCTTCCGCGGCCGTCCTCGACGCTGGTGAGGGGGGCCAAATACTAGAGCAGGTCACTCAGGAGCTGGCGAGGCTGAAGAAGGCCGCATGAGCAAGCGAGAAGTCGAGACTCTCACGCCCGCCGAGGTGGTCCAGATTGTTGGGAGAACTGGCGTAGCGGGTGAGATTACCCAGGTAAGAGTGAAGATCTTGGAGGGAAAGGAGAAAGGCCGAATTCTTACAAGGAATGTGAAGGGCCCGATAAGGTTAGCAGACGTGTTGGTCCTCAGGGAGACCGAACGCGAAGCCAGGAAGTTGAAATAAGAAGCCGAACCATTCGACACCACTGCCTTTCCCTGCATCCTAGATTCACTCCGCCCCAACTTTAGCGGGAAAATTGAGTCAAGCACTTCTTTCACTCTCAATCTGTCGAGTCCTTTATATTGCCAGAAAGGAAGGGCCACAAAAGCCTGAGGAGTGGTAGTTTGGTATGTATGTTCCCAAGAGATGTGCCTTCTGTGGTAAAGAGGTTCACCTTGGTTCAGGTGTTCTTCTAGCCAAAAATGACGGTTCAACGAAGTCTTACTGTTCCTTCAAGTGCAAGGTCAACGACCTGAAGCTAGGAAGGGACCCGAGGAAACTGAAGTGGGCCAGAGGAAGCAGAGGGGCATGAGCGACCGGGAAAGTACGCTTGTCGTCGTGAAGCCTGACGCGGTGCGACGTGGTTTAGTGGGCGACATCTTGAGGAGGTTCGAGACAAAGGGCTTCGTCATAGAGAGGCTCCAATTAATCACAATGTCGAAAGCTCAGGCACAGGACTTTTACTCCGTGCATAGGAGCAAACCCTTCTTTTCCGAACTCGTGAATTTCATCAGTTCCGGGCCAGTGGTAGGCGCAGTAATCTCGGGCAAAGACGCAATTGCCACTGTTCGGAGAATGGTAGGAGCGACCAAGAGTTGGGAAGCAGCAGCAGGCACCATTAGAGGGGACTTCGGTCTCGGCTTGACGGACAATACTATTCACGCGTCCGACTCCCTCGAGAGCTTCGAAAAGGAGCAATCAGTGTTTTTCCGCAAAGCGGCCGGGTGAATGCGCAATAAGAGGAGGACTGGTTCAAATTGCCGGAAGCGAACGAGCGACTCCGACAACCTGTAGTTGTCGTGCTCGGACACGTCGATAGCGGGAAGACGTCACTTCTCGATGCCCTCAGAGGGACGGCGGTCCAGGCGAGAGAAGAGGGGGGGATCACCCAAGAGATTGGAGCGAGTTTCTTCCCGCTTGAGACTCTCGAGCAAATCTGCGGGCCCCTCTTGGATCGCGCAGGGTGGGCGCTAAAGATCCCCGGCCTCCTCATGATCGACACCCCTGGCCACGCCGTTTTCTCGAATCTGAGACTCAGAGGAGGCTCGGCAGCGGATATCGCGATAGTAGTCATAGACGTACTCAAAGGTCTGGAGAATCAGACCTTGGAGAGTATCGACATACTCAAGCAGAGAAAGGTCCCTTTCCTAATAGCCCTTAACAAGGTTGATATGATCCGTGGGTGGATAAAGGGGAGCCAAGGGCCACTGCAATCAGTCCTAAAGGCTCAGTCTCCCGAGTGGGGGGATGAGCTCGAAGAGAGACTTTACAATGTGGTTGGGGGGCTCGCCAGGCTTGGGTTCCAATCTGACGCCTACTACAGAATCAAGGAGTTTCGCCAACAGGTTACAATCGTCCCCGTGTCTGCCAGAGCAAGAACGGGCATCCCCGAGCTGCTCGCCGTTCTAATCGGCCTTTCGCAGCAGTTCCTTAGGGGGAAGCTCAGCGTCGCGGACGAAGGCAAGGGGGGAAGAGGCATAATACTTGAAATGCAGGAGGAGACAGGAATTGGAGAGACGGCCAATGTAATCCTTACGGAAGGTATGCTCCACGTTGGAGATTCGATTGCACTTGTAAGGAGGGACGGGGTGTTCAAATCGAAAGTGAAGGCCCTTTTCATGCCGAAGCCACTCGACGAGATGCGCGACCCGCGAGACAGGTTCACGCCCGTGGACTCCGTGTACGCCGCCGCCGGGGTGAAGCTCGTCTCGGCGGACCTCGCAGGAGTAGTTGCTGGAACTTCCGTTGCCTCCTTCGTTGATGACGCACAGTTTGACTCGCTCAAAGGCGACCTGGAGAAGGAACTCACAGATGTACTTGTAAAGACTGAGAACATGGGAGTTATTGTGAAGGCAACAAGCGTGGGAGGTCTAGAGGCGTTGTTGAGGATGCTCGAAGAAAGAGGGATTCCAGTTCGACGAGCGGACATCGGTGACATAACGAAGAACGACATTGTCGATGCTGGGGTAGTAGGCGAGCACGATCCATACTTGGCCGCAATACTGGGCTTTGACTCTAAAATACTCCCGGAGGCTAAAGAGCTTGTCGGCGCTACACAGGTATTCGTATCGGGCGTCATCTACGAAGTAATTGACAATTACACCAACTGGGCGACGGCCAAACGGGAATCGGACCAAAAAGGTGCGCTCGCTAGCGTCACGAGACCCTGCAAGTTGAGGGTCATCCCGGGTGCATTTTTCAGGAGGAATGATCCTGCAGTATTCGGGGTCGAAGTCCTCGCAGGCTTTCTAAAGCCTAAGGTCAAACTGATGACTATCGACGGCCGAGAACTTGGTATGGTGGAGCAAGTTCAGGACAACGGAAAGGCTGTCCAAGAAGCAAAACAGGGAGACAAGGTGGCCATCTCCGTCGACGGACCTACGCTTGGGAGGCAGGTAAAGGAGGATGACACCATCTACAGCTTGCCCAAGAGTCACGAGGCGCGCCTGTTACGCACGAAGTTCATTGACTCCCTTACAGAGGACGAGGCGAAAGCCTTGCAAGAGATAATCGACATCAAGACTCCCACTGACCCTCTCTTCGGCTTCTGATTGTTTATATCTACGCTTCTGGCCGAGCCCCCTGATTGGCCCAGTTCAAGCTGATTCTCTCTGACCCGAAGACAGGTAGGTCCGAAGTTCACGAGCTGAAAGAGAACAACGCACAGCTGCTCGTGGGGATGAAAGTGGGGGAGACGATGGACGGAGCCAAGATTGGGCTTCAAGGGAGTTTCGTGATAACAGGGGGGAGCGATAGAGCAGGCTTTCCAATGCGCGGCGACGTTCAAGGGAGTGGTAAGAAGTACGTATTGCTGACGAAAGGGGTCGGAATGAAGACGGAGCCCGAGGGCGGGAAGAAAAGGAAGCTTGTGAGGGGTAACACTCTAACAGAAGAAATCTTTCAGGTCAACGCCAAAAGAGTGGACAGCATTTCTTCAGCCCCTAAGCATCAGTGAAAAAGAAAACAAATCTCTAGAACCTGCCTCGACGGCTTGGTTCGGGCGCAGCCGCGGTCTTCCTTCCTCCAGGTATCAGACAAGCATATTCAATCAGAAATGAAGGCTGTCGCAATAAGTTGAAATATTCCCAAAAGTGCTATATTCGAAGAAGGTCATCAAGACGTCAAAACTTGACGAAGTCGACATGAAGATTCTGTCGGCTCTACATTCCGATGCATCGATATCCGTTCCAGAGCTTAGCAAGCAACTCGACATCAACCTGTCGGTGGCCTACAGCAGGATCAAGAGGCTCCAGAAGAGAGGTATCATCGAACGGTTCACAATCACTGTTAACGAGGGGAGTCTAGGGTTGAAAGCCGGCGCACTGGCCGGGTTGAAGATTGACCCTAAACAACGAGAATCTGTCCTCAAGGAAATCGAAAACGTCGACGGGGTCAGGCTTATTCGTGAGGTAACTGGCCGTTATGACATCTTCGCCAGCCTGAGGGGGGAGTCGCTTGACGACCTTCATCGCGCAGTCCATGACGTAATTGGAAAGATTCCAGGCGTCGTTAGCACAGAAATCTTTATGGAAGTCTCCACTCGCCGACCTCCGATAAGATTTCGCCTGGCCAACTGACCCAGAGGCGGCTAAGATTCTTAAGGGCGAAGCAGCGGCATCGTCCTCGTGGACCCACTTGTACTCCTAGACCAGGCAGTGGCCCAAGGGAAGGTCCCTCAGACGCTTGCAAAGAAGGTGAGGGTCCGCATGTTCCTGGTCCAACAAGCCGTGGACCGCTGCGAGCGGGCAAGCGGACTGAAGTATCCGGAATACTACGTAGAGCCTACCCTGCCCGTCTCGAAAGGAGGAGGTGATTACGGTGCTATCGGCGTTTTTTTCGCGAGGGTCATTCCGACGACTGCTGTCGGCACACTGACCATCCTTGTCCAGTTTACAGCGTCACTCATCGCATTCGGGACGAAGGCGACGCTGGAGGCTGTTGCTGCGCATGAGTTCACCCACTATGTCGTGTTGGTAAGGAAGCTCGCAACAAAGAGTGTTCTGAGCGAAGAGGTTGCTACGTCGCTTTACGAGGCATCTTACGCCGACAGCGAAAGAACGGTTCCCCCTAAACTCCTATACTCAGATCGCGCACTTGTCTCATTGCTGGCAAGGAAGTTCAAGCCTGAACTAGTCGATTCTGCTCTCAACAAGAAAGTTTCCGAGTCTTGGATTTCGAAGGGCCTTCCCATTCGCTGGGTTGGACCGGAGGTCAATCGCGTCGGGCTTGAAATGAGGGTAGTAGCACGTGCAGTCTTCGACCCGAAGGTCGTGAAGAAGGCAGCGGAAATAGAAGAGAAGATGAAGGGTTGAGACTCACTGCTGAAGAGCGCTTAAGCCTCGAGCGAGTCGCCGCTTCGATGGTGGATCCAACTACGATTGCCGGAGTGGCGGCCTACGGATCTAAGGTAGCAGGCTACGCAAGGCCGGATTCCGATTACGACATGATCGTCGTGTCCAAGCGTTTCAGGGGAGGAATAAGGTACAGGTACGTGGAAAAACCTATGGCAACATCTGCCCTCATAGTGGACGAGGATCTTCTCACGCAAGATGCACAGACGTCTTATCTCGGAGAGTTCGTAGTTGGACGGTTGCTTAACGTATACGAACCAGTGTCGAACGTCGGGTTATTTGCTCGCATTGAGATAGAGTACAAAAGACGGGTCTTGGCGGAGGCGCTTCTGGAACTGTCTGCCGACTACGGCGAGTTCTGCAAGCACATCGTCGTCCCCTTCGACTACTTCCTGTTCGAGAAACTTTCGAAGAGGGCGTCCGTGTACCCGCCAGCTCTCTACAGCTATGTCCAGACCTACTCATGTCCTTCGGGCGCCGAGAACAGGAAAATATCGATGGCCGGGTTTGCAACCGCGGCGGAAGCCCTGGCCTCGCGCGGCTTTCTCTCGGTTTCCCAGGCTGGTGTCAGAATGGAACCTGAAATGATGAAGGGGGATGCCTTCACCAAAGTCCAGTCCATCTTCTCGCTTACTGCAAGGGGGCTCACCCAGTACGCGGTCCACGGCTATGCCGGCCGTGTCGGGCTTTCCGTCTATAGGAAGGAGGCAGAGTCAAAGCTGAAGCGGATGCGAGAGGTACCCCACAGACTTCCCGAGCTCGAGAGGCCCCGATTACTTCTGAAGTTAGAGGAGGGAATAATGATTCCCGACGCGTCTCTTCTTGAGAAGGAGCTCGCCGAGCTTTTGGCCTTCACCGATCACTCCACCAAAGAGCGGGACATTGGCGAGCCCTATTCGACCGCGCGCGTGCTTACACTTGCTCACGGTTCTCGCGAGATCGCTGTGGTGGTCAAGAGCTACTCAGACGTCCGTTCATTGAAGTGGGCTCTACTCGGCATCTGGGCGGCTGCTGCGAATAGGTTCAGCATGACGCCTATGGCCAGACTCGACAGGGAATATTCAATGACAGGATATCTGAGGAAAGCTGGGATTCTGGTTCCCGCCATCTTGGCGGTAGCACCTGGCGAAAGGGTTCTGGTAAAGGAGTTCGTTACAGGGCCTACTCTTTCCTCGTTAATTGACGGTCTGATGAAAGGCGGTCATGACGGTATTGAACAGGTATCGGCATACGCCATCCTTATGGCGAAGGTGCACGGTGCCGGGGTGGCCTTGGGAGACGCCAAAGCAAGCAATGTAGTCGTCTCGCCTCGAGGTCTCTACTTGACTGACTTGGAACAGTCGGTCATAGGGGGTGATCGGGCATGGGACCTGGCAGAGTTCCTCTACTATACTGCCAAGCTCTCTATCCGCGACGAAGCGATGAACCACGTTGCGAGGGCCTTCTTAAAGTCGTACGTGTCCTTCGCCGACCGGGCCACGGTGGCACGAGCGAAAAGCCCCAAGTATTACCGCCCGTTCCAACCGTTCGTAACCCCTGGCATGGCGCGCATGCTTCAGGGAGTGATGGACGGGTTCTGCTAGCTCGTGTGCTCATTGAACATCGTATAACCGTTGATATGCAGCCATTTTAGATGGGAGAGCGGTTTCTTTCGTGGGACATCTGTCGTTTTCTGGCTTCAGTTCGACCTAAGCTATCCGTGCCGGTCAGGTCCCTTGTCCATACAGATGCTCCTAAATCAGAGCCCAATTCAATAACACTCGGTGTCCGGGCTCTGGATTAATGCTGAAAATAGTATATCGTTTTAGTGCAAATGCTCACCTTGGATGAGAAACAGACGCGCCACGCTAATAGTTGTTCTTGTCGTCGCCTTATACTTCCTGAACGTACTTCGGATTGATGACTTCATCTTTCCTACGTCAACTTCTCTATTCTTCCTCTTTCCTACGTCAACTTCTCTATTCTTCCTTCTCTTCCTAGCCGCTCTTGGTGTAGGAGGAGCTGTGCCGATCGTCCTTGGAATTGAGGGTCTGTTTAGGCGGTGGGGCGCGAGCGAAATTCCATCCGAGGAATCTGGGCCCTACGCGGAAGCTCGAACAATTCCCGACCAACGCGATGGCGAAAATGGTCAGAAAGCGAAGGCATTGAACATGACCGCATCCCCGTCACCAAACGGACACTTGCTCTCGATTGATAATCCCCGACTTGAAGATGAGGGGACTAATAAGACAGTTCCAGCATCAGATTCCATGCCCGAGATGACAATTTACCGAGAAACGAGCCCGGTGAACCTGTCGCAGCCGTTGAATAAGCAAACAACATCGATTTACGGGGACGTGTCGAGAGAGAGCACAGTGACACAAGGCGAGCTTGTTGGTAGCAAGAATTTTGTGGCAGCGAAGACTACTCCCGCCAGAATGACAACCAGCGGTTCAGAAGGAAATAAGCTGACAAACAATTCCACGCAGTCTATGAGCAATGATCGTGAAAACGCGAGTCAGGAAGACGACACGCTAACCTCGATCTATGCGAAGCAAAAAGAGTATGGTCGGCGGGTATCGGAATTGCTCAAGGATCTTCAGTTCATGGCTAACACGATTGTGCAAATACCTCCCGATGCGCTGCGATCGACATGCATGGCAGCGTATCTGACTTCCGATGCAGTAGTTCTTATGTTCGATCGAGACAGGAGCATGGCCACTAAACCACTCCGGGACTTCCCGACCGAAGTAATAGTTGCGGTGGTAGCTGCATGCACCTCCAAACTCAAGAAGTCTGTGCTGGAAAAGAAACAACTTGAAATGGGCAAAGTCCATTCACTCGAGGGTGCAATGAAAGAGTTGGAGGAAGCGAAGGCAGAAGTTGACAGGGAGACGTAGCCTAGGAGGGCACAATGACTGGTCGGAGGACTACGGAGTGAATCCCCGTTTCGTCAATTCGGCAAAGGGTGTTTCTGTACAGAAGACGATTGTCTTGTGGCCCGATGCCTTTGCCGTAAACTGATTGCTGGGCGCCAGATTGTCGCATCCTAATCTGCCCAGTAATATAACTGTCCCGAACTCTTGCACGGTTTGCCATCAGGCTGGCCACACAGGTCAAGTTTGGTTATCGACACGAAGTGCATCAGTCGGTGCGTTGGCTTAACGCGGCGAAGCAGTAACTATCTTATCGTATGCGAAAGAGGACGTAGCGAAGTAGTATGGGCGGCGGTCACACGAGTTCCTGAAAGCCATCATGGCCCACATTCGTTTTGAGCGGTTTGGTGGCGCTTGCGGTCCTAATGCCGTCCAGAATCGACTTCACATCTGTAAGACTTCCGGCTAGCTAGGGTGCCCCGGAACCCCTCATCCGAAGGGTGAAGGGCCGAGCAAATGAATTGCATTCGCTAGTCCTTGTCAGCATAGTCGTGTCTTCCTATGACGTACGCCTAGGGTTTGACGCGATTGAAAACGGTAAAACCGCAGTTTCCGCACGTTAGGCGGCCTTGGTGCTGTGCCATGAAGTAGCCTTTACCGCATCTCTGGCATTCCTTTCTCAGCCTGGTTGCAGTCTCTCCCTCAATCTTGTAAAGCTTGTAAACTTGTATTCTCCTCTTGGGAGCTTTCGGCTTCTCCTTCTTCTCTGGTTTCTTCTCCTCCGTAGGAGGACTCTCGGTCGGAGCCGGAGTGGGGGGCGGAGAAGGCGCTACTGCAGGTTGTTTCGACATGATCACTTCTTCGCCTCAGGTGCTGGGGCTGCGGTGGCAGTCTTCTTTCTTTCCTGTTTCAGCTTCTCCCTCTCATCTTTTGTCAAGACCCTTTCTTCGAGGTATTTCGGGTGCACCTTCTTCTTGACTTCTTCGGAACCGTATACATAGAAGGTACCGACAACATCCGTCGTGCCGGCTTGGCCCTTCAGGCTCACGACCCCAATTTTCTCTGCTGCCAACCCAAGTTCTGCGGCGACGGCAGCGATTGCCTCCTTTCTGGTAAGCTTCCCTGCCTTCCCATCTATCTGCGCGACCACCGTAGACCTTGCTAGGATCTTTGAGTCCGACTTCGCTATCTGCAACCTAGGTCACCCCGCTTCATGTGGAATATAAAGCAGTCCGCACCCTCAACGCAGCTCAGAGATTCCAAGTTCAGCGAGTACGGCCCGATTCCTCGACTTCGACTCTGCGTCAGCCCTAACAGTAACCACCCCTTCGCCAGGCTGTCCGTAAATGACAAGAGCCGAGATTGGTGCTAGAGCTATGACTGGGATTGCGAGGAGATCCTCTTCCCCGTCGACTGCCACCCTGGCAGGTTTTCGCCCTCTGAAAGCCTCACGTATGCCACCTATAGCCTCCTCCGTTATTGTTCCGGGGGGATTCTTCACCATGATCTTCCTGGAGTATGCCACGTCGGGAGGGAGTCTCTCCTTGCGGTTCTCTTTCCCGTCGACAACCTGCACGTCCGGCACTCGCCCCAATCTGCCAACCGTCTCAGTCACACGGTCCCCCACTGTGACCACCATAGGTGCTCCCATCACGGCGTTGGCGAACTCCTTTTCTCCTATCTCTGAACTGAGAAAGAGCCTCCCCATCGGTTTGGATAACTTAGCTCTGAGCGCTTCTGGAAGTTTGTAGACCCTCGACATCCTGCTAGCTTACCTTCAGTGCGTATCTCCCAGGCTTAATGATTCCAAGAGTTCTAGCGACCTGAGATTTCTCTGGGTTGATGATGATGATTAGGCCAGACCATTCGTTGCTGAGTTCGGTGGATCCATCGTTCGGGCACACCTTCTCCGTTGTCAACGTTTTGCATTTCCTACATGCGAGTTCCTTCAAGCGTCTTCCCTACTTGTTCCTTGCCTGTTTACTTCTCCGCCCTTTCTTCGACCTTTCGCTGTTTCTGCGCTTTTCCCACCTCATCGTCAATCCACTCTAGCGCTCCCAGAAAGGGTTGTCTGCAGGTGACACCAATCTTTCCCATGGATATCCCATGACCGAGGCTTACGGCGGTGATTCTCACTCTAACTTTGCTCCCCACCTTCAGAGACCTCTTGCTCTGGGATGCCGTGATTATGCCAGACTTAACGTCACTCGTGAGGTAGTCGTCCATTATTTGGCTCAGGTGGAGGAGTGCATCTGCCGGCCCGATCCTCACGAATGCGCCGAAATCAGTCACCTCTACGACCTCCCCTTCGACAAGCTCCTGCTTCAATGGAAAGAAAGAGAGGACCTCGAAGTTCACTCTGTGGTAAGTAGCACCGTCGCCTGCAATGATCTTCCCAACTTTGTCCACTTCCACCTTTGTTACAAGTATGAGGTACCCATATTCAGGGTTGATCGTGCTCTCGTACTTCAATTTCAAGAGCTCGAGCGCGACTTTCTCGAGGGGAGAACCGAACTTGTCGGGTGGAACGCGTACTACGTCCTCTAGGTTGACTAGTTCAAACATGAATGCTCAGGAACGGCGCCCTCGCTCTGGAAAGACGATATTAATCTTTGGCCCAGGGTATGCTCATTTCTTGCCACTTCGAGGGCGTAGCGCCGGGGGCTGAGCTCTCTTGTGGGCTGACATACTGTACATATTCATCACTCGCTCGACTATGGACGCTTCCACTCTTGCGCTTTCTGAGGCGACGCGGGTAGAGGCCCGCTCATCGAAGATCCAGTGCAGGACCGCGTCTAGTTTCTCATATCCTGCAGGGAGTTCCTCTTCCGCCGTATGCCCAGGCCAGAGCTGCGGAGAGGCAGGTTTCCTCGCAACCGAGGTCGGGAGTCCCAAGTGCTCAGCCATAGCGCGGACTTGGGTCTTGAAAAGGTGTGCGATGGGCAGAAAGTCTGCGCCTCCGTCCCCAAACTTGGTGAAGAAACCTAACAGCTCTTCCGACCTGTCGCCTGTCCCTGCCACGAGAAGGTTGCGGGAGTTCGCCAGATAATATAGAATCGTCATCCTTACCCTTGCTTGGACGTTCGCACCTGGAAGTCTCCGCCTAGCCTGACCAACAGCGGAGATCAGGTCGTCCACGACCTGTGAAATCCTAATCGTGACACTCCTTGCTCCCCAATCGGCCACCATCCTTACAGCGTCATCAATGTCCGCCTGTGGCGTATGCCGCGACGGGAGGAGTGCGCATAGCACCCTCTCACTCCCTAGAGCCCTTACGCAAAGTGCGCCGACCACACCACTGTCGACACCCCCGCTGACGCCCACTACGACGCCTGCTGCTCGTGAAGACGCCACGATTCTTTGGATGAAAGATGTGATTCTACTCTCCTCAATCTTAGCGTCAATGGAGATAGCTGGCTTCGTCACGCCATCGACCTTGCATAGACGGTGCCTTAACTTCTCCCGAAGCAGTCAAAGGCGGACGGCCCTGCCTGAGCGCAGCCCGAAGACAGGAACACGTCTCGCCTTCAGGGACTCAGCCAGCTCTTGATCTATGGTCGCCACTGATGCTCTGGCAGAAATTGCGATCGACATTATTTCCTCATCTGGAGGTGCTGCACCAGATTCGAGACGCTTGAATCCTTTCGCTATGTTTGCTGCAACGCTCGCGGTCTTGCTCTTTTTTCCTCGTCCAGCCGACAGACGTGTGAGCTCACTTATTACGCAGTCCAGAGCCACTGGTTCCACTCTCCCCACTTCTTGCGAGATATCGTCAAGCCAGTTGGTGGGGTGATCAGCCACCGCCATTAGGAAACTGGTGTCGAAGATAACTTTGGTCATTCCTTACCTGAGGACGCCGGATCCTATGAGGCGCCATCTCTCGGCAATTCTTCGGCTCAGCGCAGCTCTCATACCTGACTCGACTGCGACGGGTTTCTTGAGGTCAACTTCAACTACGCTCCCTCGCGCTGATGTTACTACAGCCTGTGTGGACGCCGTTCCTATGTTGAGCCTCAAGTTTTCTCCCGGTTTCACCTTTTCCACCGTCACAAGTTCGGCAGACCCGACTGCAGTTTCTAGCAGGTTCACTTCGATTGTAACATGGTCGAGGCTGGGAGGCAATGTTCCAGGCTTGCCGAGTACACTGCCGACCATCTGGTCGCCCTTGATGAAAGTGGGGTCAAGTTGCGTGCCTACAGCAACTAGGCCACCAGGGCCTACACTCTCCGTCTCCCCAGCGCTGGTCTGGAGGCTAGAGATCTCTGTAACTATAGGTACGTATTTGCCGCTTCTTTCATCAGCCATGCCTGGACTCAGTTCAATCTCCTCGCCAAGCATCAACTTCCCCCTGGTCAGACTTCCTCCGAAGACGCCTCCTGACAGTCCCTGGATTCCTGCGCCTGGCCTGTTCACGTCAAAACTGCGAACCACGTACATGAGGGGGTCGGCCCCCGCGTTTCTTGAAGGCGTAGGAATCACTTCCTCGAGCGACTCGATTAGCGCGTCTATGTTGGTCCTCTGTTGCGCAGAGATTGGAATGATAGGAGCCTCTGCTGCGACAGTATTCTCGACGAATTTTTTAATGCCCGTGTAGTTCTTCTTTGCCTCCCCATCCGTGACCAGGTCGATCTTGTTCTGCGCAATGACGATCCGCTTCATTCCAAGCATCTGTAGGGCCTGGAGGTGTTCTCTCGTCTGAGGTTTAGGGACTGGCTCGTTCGCGGCTATGACCAAGAGTGCGCCGTCCATTAGGAATGCTCCTGCCAGCATGTTCGTCATAAGACTCTCGTGGCCTGGGCAGTCGACGAAGCTGACCGCCCGTAGAAGGTGGGTCTCCGTGCCGCAAACAGGGCACTTGGGGCTCGTGGAGTAGGCCGCGGGTGGGGGTGTCTGCGGACACTCGTAGAATGCCGCATCGGCGTATCCAACTTTGATTGTGATGCCTCGCTTTAGTTCCTCGCTATGAGCACTCGCCCAGACTCCGGTGATTGCCTGAGTGACTGTCGTTTTTCCATGATCTACGTGGCCGCTTGTCCCTATGTTCACCTCAGGCTGCCTCGGAAGGAGGTTCGGCGTCGGAGTTTGTTGAGCAAGCTGGCCTGACAATATTGAACCGCTCGGCCGTTCCCCCTTTTTAAGAGTAGGGAGATGGGCTTCTGTCACGTGACAAGTCTGCACTTTTCCACGGATTCTTACCTTAACTCCGCAATTGGTCGGGCACTCGATCTCCTTTTCGGGGGCGCAGCACTACATTGTATAGCCAGGCCAGTTGCAAGCACGCGCTCGCTAAAAACGTGTGCATTAGAGAGGAGCCCCTCTTCAGCTACACGCGCCATCGGGACCCACAGATCCGCCGATGCCAGGTAAGACTGTCACAGCCTTTGCAGAAAGCATGCTCTCAACGTTATCTAGTGCTAAAATGAAGGCTGGGCGTAGGTGGGAGCAAGATAAGGGAGAGAATAGAAGGGGTGTCTCATTGAAGGCGGTTATTCTTAGTGGGGGGCAGGCGCTGCGACTGCGTCCCCTCACTGAGGACAAGCCCAAAGCCCTCATAGAGGTGAAGGGAAGGCCGATTTCGGAGTACCAGATCGACTGGCTGGTGAAGGAGGGTGGAGTCGACTCGGTGACCTTTGCCTGTGGCTACAAGTGGCAGAAGCTCAAAGAGCACTTTGGTTCCAGCTACAAGGGGATAGCCCTCGAATACTCGCCAGAGGAGGAACCCCTCGGTACCGGGGGTGCCATTCGGCAGGCGCTGTCCGGCAAGGAGACAAAGGAGGGCGAGCTGTTCGTAGTTGCTAATGGTGACATTATGACTGACCTTCCAATCGCACGCATGATCGAAGCGCATAGGCAGGCTGGCGAGATCACTGCGTCTATGTTGGTCGTCCCCTATAGATCCCGATTCGGCGTGGTTAAGATTGACAAACTACGAATGGTCAGAGGCTTCGAGGAAAAGCCAGCCTTTCCCGACGTGTGGATCAATGGTGGCGTGTATGTGATGAACCCAAGGAAGTCCTTGAAGTACCTCCCTGAGAAGGGAGACATCGAGCGAGAGACTTTCCCCAAACTTGTGAGCCACGGGGAGCTACTTTCATATCCCCATTACGGCGAATGGTGGTTCGTCGACTCTCTGAAGGATCTCAAAGAACTCGAGGACTCGATGCAAACACCCGGCTAGTCAGAACGGTTTAATCCGAACTCAGACACGAAGCCAGTCGTGGGCGGGTGACAACTACTTTGCGATGGCTGTCATTTGCAAGCACGAACATTGGATCTCTTGGAGGGAAGTCTAGAAGGCACGAAGGTAATATGCGCAGGCCACGGCGCAGTCTGGAATCTGAAGTTGGGTAAGGCGGTATTCGAAGAACCCCTGGAGGACGAAACGCGTTACGAAGTCAGAGTTGAGGAAGGTAACGTCTAAGTGAGTATTCCCTGACGAGCTCAAATGTCCTTTGTCTGAGCTGGGCGCCACTCCTATGGGCTTGGCCGATGCGAGGGGGAATGATAATTCCGCCTAGCGAAAGCTACTAAATGCATCTTGGTTCCGTGGGGAAGCCAGCTCGATTCGTTCCAAGCGGGCGATGTCACCAAAAGCCAGTTCACGGTCTGCCGATATTCATACTCAGGCGGCGAAATATGGCGCGACCCTAGGCTTTTTACGGAAGGGCCACCAATTCCTATGCCGTGTCTTCGAGCGGCGACGAGGTGAGTCGGGAGGTGCTCGAGGAGGGTTGTTATTTCCTGTCGCAGCTCGGACTCACTGATGAACAGATCGCATCACATTTCGAGACCGAAGTCAAACAGGTTGTCGAGCTAGTCGAGTCCTTCGCATCGAAGATTCAGTCGGGGAAAATCGCTGTAGATGAGTTCGACAGGGCGTTTTGGAGAGATGTGGTGAAGGAAGCCGAGGGTGACCTGAAGTTGACCGTCGTTTCTCACAAGGGGATCCACCACGCGTGGAAGTCTGATCTCCAGAAACTCGACGGGAACTCCTTGATGACCCTTTACGAGGGGAGCAGGGACTACCTCGAAACAGATCCAAACCATAGGTTCTTGGATTATCCTCCTCCAAAGGGTTACGATCCGCTCGCAATGGACAGAGAAGTCAGGAGGGCAGTGGAAGTGATTAGGGATCTCCTAGAGGCGAGATGGAAGGAAGCCCTTGATAGGAAGACCTGACTTTCCCGCCCACACTTAAGTAGGGCTCGGTAGAGTGAGAGTCCGAAAAAAGAGTGCCTCTAGAAACGGTCGAAAGGGACAATCTCGCCAAACTTTTGCGCCAGTTCCAAGGTAGGAATGTTCTTGTCATCGGTGACTTAATTGTAAGCAGGTTTGTTGAAGTCGCTGCGAGAAAACTTGCCCGCGAAGCGCCTGTGCCAGCAGGAGACTACGTTGGTGAAACGTTTCTCCCTGGTGGGGCGGCAAACCTCTCTCGCGAGCTCGTGTCACTCGGCGCGTTAGTCACAGCCGTAGGTCTGACAGGATCAGACGAGTATGGAGCCTGGCTAAACGCGGAATTCTCAAGGAGTGGCGTATCGCACGCCCATGTCATTGCAGATCCGAACCGTCCTACATCACTACGCACTTGGATAATGGTCAACAAGTTCCACTCTCTGCGTATCGACAGAGAAGACAGACGGGACGTTCCCCCAACGATGTCAAAGAAGCTCTTGGCTGAGACTGAGCCTTTGATTGAAGATGTTGACTGCATCGTTCTATCTGACTACGACCGCGGGGCGATTACGAGTTATCTGATAGGAGGTGTGGTAAATGCCGCCAAAGCTTCTGGGAAAATCGTCGTCGCCCAGCCGAAGATGCACCACTACCTTGACTTTTCAGGAGTGACATACGTCAAGTCAAACATGGAAGAGGCTTCGCATGCGACGGGCATGGCAATAGTCAACGAGACCAGCCTCAGAAACATGGGGGTTAACCTTCTCAGCCGCCTTGAGTGCAAAGCAATCCTGCTTACCCGGGGAGAGCAGGGGGTGACGCTTTTCGACACTGAGAATGTGACACTTTTCCCCCCAATAACTGGGAAGAAGAACCTGTTCAACAAGGTCGGTGTTAGGGATGCGATGACGGGAGTCTTTGCGATGGCTGTCGCATCTGGTGGAGACGCCTACCAGGCAGCCGTACTGAGCGATGTGGCCGGGGAGGTTCGGAGCGAGCTGCAGAGAAATGTTCCTATCTCGCTCCATGACCTCGAGGCCAAGGCGGAGGAGACAGACGCATTCGTGCACAGAATAGTGCAGGCCCCGGTGAAAAGGTAGTGGAAATGGCGCAGGAGGTAGGGAGGCTCAAGGAGACAGCACGGAACACTAGGAAGCTAATCCTGGAGAGCTTAGCTGAAGCGGGCTCAGGACATCCTGGCGGTTCTCTTTCCGCTGTAGAACTCCTCGTGACGCTGTTTTTTCACACGATGAAGTATGACCCAAGGAACCCCTCCTGGCCAGACAGAGACAGGTTCTTCCTCAGCAAGGGGCACGCCGCACCCCTTCTGTATTCCATCTTGGCGCAGGCTGGCTACTTCCCCGTCGAGGAACTGATGACTCTTCGTAAGATCGGTTCCCGACTCCAAGGGCATCCGTCGCTCGGGATTCCAGGTGTGGAGGCTCCTGCTGGCTCGGAAGGGATAGGGCTCTCCCTTGGGGTCGGTGCATCGCTTGCAGCTAGGATGGACAGAAAACCAAGCCGGACTTATGTCTTGATGGGGGACGGCGAACAACAAGAGGGTGAAGTTTGGGAGGCCGCGATGGCCGCGTCAAAATACAGGCTAGACAACCTAACAGCCATCATTGACAGAAACGGCATTCAGCAGGATGGCCTGACAGAACAAATCATGCCACTCGAGCCGCTGGCCTCGAAATGGAGGGCGTTCAACTGGAACGTAATCGAGGTGGATGGATATGACTTTTTGCAGCTGATCGACGGTTTTGACCTTGCAGCGTCAACGAGAAACAGGCCGACTGTGGTAATTGCTCATACAGTCAAAGGAAAAGGGATCTCATTCATGGAGTGGTCTCCTCACTATCACGGGACCGCGCCGGCCAAGGACAAGCTTTCGGATGTCCTAAGTGAGCTTGGGTGATTAGCCATATGAAGAGTATACGAATTGCCCCATCTATATTGGCGTGGGACCTCGGCTACCTTAACCAAGCCGTCGACATATCGGTCCAGGGTGGGGCGGATCAGATCCATCTCGACATTATCGACGGTCACTTCGCGCCTAACATTACATTTGGACCGGGGACGGTGAAGGCGCTGAGGGGCAGGTGCCAACTGAAGTTCGATACGCACCTGATGGTCGATAGGCCAGACGAGTACGTGCAGAAATTCCTTGACGCAGGATCGGACATATTGACGTTCCACGCCGAGGTATTGGACGCCATGACGTTCGACCGGCTTTGCACGACCGTAAAGCGAAGCGGCAAAGAAGTGGGCCTTGCGATCAAACCGTCCACCGAACTTCCATCCTGGGCCGTGCAACGCCTCGACAAGTTGAGTGCGATAGTCGTCATGACCGTTAACCCGGGCTTCAGCGGCCAGCCAATGGATATGTCCACAATGCCGAAGCTTGAGAGGATACGCGACCTCGTAGAAAGGAACGGCACAGGCACAGACATCGAGATTGACGGAGGGGTCGAACCCGAGAACGTTAGGGAAGTTGTGAAGAGGGGCGGGAACGTCCTAGTCGTAGGCGCAGGGGTGTACGCCAAGCGGGACCCTGTAGGAGCGATACAGGCCCTAAGAAGTCGCGCCGAAAAAGCGACGGAGGAGAAATGATCACGTCGACCAAGCAGGGAGGAATGCGAGATGCTTACGGAGAGGCGCTTCTAGAGCTAGGAGCAACGAACCCGCGAGTTGTCGTCTTGGGTGCGGATACGACTGGTTCGCTCAAGTCGGGGGTTTTTGCCACGAAATACCCGGGGAGGTTCTTCAACGTGGGAATTGCGGAGCAGAATCTCGTAGGAATCGCCGCAGGTTTTGCACTTACAGGAAAAATTCCCTTCGCCGGAACTTACGCCATATTCGTGCCAGGGAAGTGTGTCGACCAAATTCGCAACAACATCGCGTACCCTGGGCTAAATGTGAAGATCGTCTGTTCCCACGGCGGCATCTCTGTTGGGCCCGATGGCGCTTCCCATCAGCAGGTTGAGGACATTGCTATAATGAGGGCGATACCCAAAATGAGTGTGATCGTCCCCTGTGACGCAGTCTCTACAAAATCTATCGTCAAATCGATTGCCGACATTGAGGGCCCGTTCTATGTGCGCCTGACCAGACCATCGACACCGATAGTGTACGGAGATGGTTTCGAATATAGGTACGGGAATGCGAACCTACTCACGGACGGGTCGGACGTTCTAATCATTGGATGCGGGATTATGGTGCCAGAGGCAGTAAAGGCATCTACTTCACTCAAGATGAAGGGTATATCAGCCGCGGTGGTAGACCTCCATACAGTAAAGCCGATAGACCCTGAAACCATACTCAAGTTGGCGCAGAAGTGCGGGCGTGTAGTGACCGCCGAAGAACACAACGTGATCGGGGGAATGGGATCGGCGGTAGCTGAAGTCCTGAGCGAAACCAGGCCAACTCTGATGAAAAGGGTCGGAGTTATGGACACGTTCGGGGAAAGCGGGGATGCCGCAGATCTCATGAAGAAGTACGGCCTTACCTATTCAAACATCGAGGCTGCCGCAGAGTCACTCGTGCGTCGGAGCCGCTAGCCTTTAATAGCGAAAAGCCCTCAACTGGCGAAGAGCCTCATTGAAGCTATTCCTCGACACTGCAAATCTCGAGTGGATAAAGAAGCTCAACCAAATGGGCATTGTCGATGGTGTCACAACCAATCCCTCGCTTATCGCGAGGGAGAACGGTGAATTCGAGGAGACAATCGTAAAGATTTGCAAAGAGGTTAAAGGGGACGTTAGCGCAGAGGTTATCGGCGTTACACACGATAAGATGGTCGCCGAGGCCGACCACCTATCCTCACTCGCCAAGAATGTCGTAGTGAAAATCCCCATCACGACAGAGGGCCTAAGGGCCACCAAGATGGTCAGTTCGAAGGGGACAAGGGTCAACATGACGCTGGTGTTTTCTGCCAACCAAGGACTCCTTGCCACGAAGGCAGGCGCCTCATTCATCAGCCCCTTCATTGGCAGGCTCGACGACATAGGTCATCGCGGGATGGAGGTAGTCGAGGATCTTGTTCGCATTCGCGACAACTACAGGATGGACTGTGAGGTCCTCGTCGGAAGCATCAGGCACCCACAACACGTGCTCGAGGCTGCGAGGCTAGGCGCAGACATAGCAACCATGCCTCCTGAAGTAATGATGAAAATGATAGAGCATCCGTTAACTGACGCGGGCCTAAAACGCTTCCTTGATGACTGGCAGAAGACGAAGCACGCAAGCGCGCCGATTTCCAAATAATCTAGGGCAAGTCTTTTACGGTGGCCCAGAAAGGCCCGTCCGTGACTAAAACATACTCGCTTCCGTCACTTCCATACAAGTACTCGGACCTACAGCCTCACATCTCCGAAAAGACAATGACTCTCCATCACACTAAGAATCACCAGGCGTATGTTAACGGCGCAAACGCCGCGCTTGAGAAGCTCGAAAAGGCTCGCAAGGGCGAGCTTCAGATAGACACTAGGGCGGTGCTCAGAGACTTCAGCTTCAATGTCGACGGGCACATCTTGCACTCCTTCTTCTGGCCTAACATGGCCCCGCCTGGTAAGGGAGGAGGCAAGCCAGGAGGGAAGCTCTCAGACAAAATCGACAAGGACTTCGGCGGCTTCGACAAGCTGAGAACCCAGTTCACCGACGCCGCGAAAACAGTCGAGGGTGCCGGTTGGGCACTGATGCTGTATGATGCAGAGACAGACCAGCTCGTCCTAACGCAGGTCGAAAAGCAGAACAACATGCACCTTGCTCAGATGCCAGTGATCCTGGGAATTGATCTTTGGGAACATGCATGGGTGCATGACTATCTAACAGACAGGCCGAAGTACATCGAGGCTTGGTGGAACGTAGTGAATTGGTCTGACGCAGACTCGAGACTTGCGAAGGTCGTACACTGACCTTCGCGCGCCCTTATTTTGCGATCTTCTTGATGGAAAGCATCGCGAACTCTCCGCTCTTCTTGATAAGGTCCCCGATGTCGATTTCGGTGTGACATTCCGATATGCCACTAGCGTGTGAAGGGAGAGTGAAGATCCCATTCTTCATGAGGAAGAGCGCGTACCGCCTGATGAAATCCTTCCGCTCCCTCTCCGCGTCTTCGGCGCACTTTGGGGCAGGGCCGAAATGAGTTAAGAACAGCGAGCCAAGACCTGTAGTATGGGTCACGACTCCGTGCTCCGCGAAGGCCGAGTCGACGCCGCTCCTAAGTGACCTGCCGAGCTTCTCGAGTCTTGGATAAATTATTCCTGAGCTTTTCCTGAGGTGCCTTATCGTCGCGAGCCCAGCCGTCATGGTGAGTGGGTTCTCTGAGAACGTACCGCCCCCAATTGAGACAAAGTCGTTCTTCCTAGCGGGGTCGGCGAGCGATATGATTTCCCTCCTCCCGCACACAAGTCCGATCGGGAGGCCTCCTCCGACAATCTTGCCAAATGAGGCGAGGTCTGGGATTACTCCGTATCGCTGCTGTGCCCCGCCCAGGGCGACCCTGAACCCCGTGATTATTTCATCGAATGCAAGCAGGGCGCCGTTCCTGTCTGCAAGTTCGCGAAGTCCCCTTAGGTAGTCCCTCTGCGCGGGGATACACCCCCCGGCTCCGAGGACTGGCTCAAGGAATATTGCTGCGACGTCTCCCTTTGACGAGTTTACCGCGTTGTTCGCGGCCTCCAAATCGTTGAACCGTACAATTTTCACATGAGCCTGCTCAGCCGCCAATATTCCCCCGCCCTCCGGCTGTTCGAAGGGGGTGTGAACGCCCTTATTGAGTTCAGTATTATAACCGTGCCATCCTCCTGCCATTTTTATCACGGTCTTCCGCTTGCTGAAGCCTCTTGCTAGTCTTACGAGGTACATGGTTGCCTCAGCACCCGTGTTGCAGAACCGAATCATCTCTGAGCACGGTACAGTGCGGCAGATCTCTTCACCGAGTTCAACCGAGAGCTCATTTCCCATCCCATAGAGCGTCCCCTTTCGTATCTGCTTCCCAAGTGGGATTGTTACCTCTGGAGGTGAATGTCCTAATATGAGTGCCATGTGACCCATCCAATAGTCTGTGTATCTATTGCCGTCGAGGTCCCAGACATGGCTGCCCTTGGCCTTTGAAATGAGAATTGGATATGGTTCGTAGAACCTAGCATTGTGGTTCACACCGCCGGCGAAGACTTTCTCGGCCCTCTCGAACATTCGGCCCGACTTTGGGGTAATTGCTTCGTATCGCCGGTCCATAAGCCCTGTGATTGCAATGTGCCTATTTCAAACCTACTCTGGAGCGAAGGGTCAATTAACAGGCGAGAACGAGATCAGATCCCGAGGATGGAGTTCACCGTCGCGACCGAGTCACCATTCAACCTTGATTACACTCTCGAAAGCGGACAAACCTTCAGATGGCAGAACAAAGGGGAGTGGTGGTACGGCACTGTCTCGGGAGGGGTCCTCAAGATTCGGCAGGAAGGCGAAGTCCTGAGATGTGTATCAAGCTCGGACCTGCTAGACAGTGCCTTCGTTAGGAGCTACTTTCGGTTGGACGTGGAGTTAGAAAAGGTGTTGTCCTCGATGATGAAAGACGATACGATTAATCTCGCACTCCAAACCTTCTATGGTCTTCGTCTTATCAGGCAAGATCGGTGGGAGTGTCTCGCTTCGTTCGTCTTGGCCACAAACTCAAACATACCGCGTATCAAGAAGATGGTCCAAGCTGTTTGCGCAAAGTTTGGTGAGCCTTTCGTCTTCGAAGGTGCCGAGTATAGAGCCTTTCCAACGCCGGAAGTGCTTTCCGACGCGCTACTATCCGATTTGGCGGCGTGCGGCCTCGGATACAGAACGTCCTTTCTGCAAAGGGTGGCTGCCTGTGTGGATGCGGGGACGGTCGACTTTGGAGAGCTCCCGCTGCTCGGGTACCAAGAGGCCAGGGACTTGCTGATAAGGCAGTTTCAGGGCGGGAAGTTGCTTCCGGGAGTCGGCCCTAAGGTTGCGGACTGCGTCCTCCTCTATTCGTTCGACATGGATGAGGCATTTCCGATAGACGTATGGATTGCTCGACAGATTGCTCTATCTTATCCAAGTCTGATCGATGAGCGAATCAGAGCGAAGTTATCCTCCCATCGGAAGGTGAATCTCAGCAAAGGAGATTACTACAAGATTTCCTCGAGTGCTAGGGCGTATTTTGGGCAATATGCTGGGTATGCTCAGCAATATTTGTTCATGATGGCGCGCTCGGCCAAGCAGAAGGTTGAATCATAGACAGACAACTCATATTGTTCGTCTCTGGAGGAGGCTCCTTCAAAGATCTACGCTACCTGGGGCTTCCTGGTCCGCAACCCCCAGGCCAGAGCAAGAGCCCCTGCTCCTGTAATCAAGATGCCTGCGGCCCCGTACCAGACGTTCTTGTAAATCAGATAGGCAGGAACTAAGAGGGCATCGACTCCTACAATGGTCAGTACGATGCCTAATGCGAACATGTTCACACTCAGGATTTGTATCGGGGAAACCACACTGGTGCTTGGCTGGTTCACTGACGGCACTGTCGAGGGTGCTTGTCTTCGAATTGATGGGAGCCCTCCTTTCATTAGACCCATTGGAAAGAATATCAACCCTAATGCGAGAAAAATACTCGACGTCCCTTGCGCGGCCGTAGGCTCAGGTGTCGGAATAATGCAGTTGCATGGGGCTCCTGATGGCGGGACCGTCCCGCTAAAGAGAATTATTCCAGTGATGCCTATTAGCATGAAAACGAGAGATAACGCAAGAAACTCCGAATCCAATATTGGCAGTTTCAGCGAGGGCTCACGGTTCTTAAGGATTTCGAGCATTGAAGTGGTTTCAACCTTTGCGGGTTTCGATCCTTACCTAGGAGACCATCTGAATTCATGCAAATGAACTCTGGCCGCTGGTGTTGACCGCCTCAAGATGAATCCAGCCGCAACCACGCCAATCACGACCGACGCGATACCAACCATGTTGACAATCCCGATTGAACTTCCAACTTCTTTGCTATGTGCGCTCAAGAGATAGAACAGTGAATAGGCGACGACCACCACTACGGCGAATGTGACAGGAATCCACAGCTTCACAATGCGCTCACCTCGTTGCATATGATTGGACGACTGCGCAAGATAGGCCGCTTGTCATGTCGCATCTTAAAGGAATTGCGAACTACACGGCTCACGTTTGTAGTCTGGGAAAAGAGTTGCGGGCAGCCCTTCAGTTGTGTTATGCAAGAGCGGTGACACCTTGGCATCTGTTTCATTAGGGTTCTTCAGAATTACAGACGTCCCGCAGGTCGGATTTGAGCCGACGACACTCCGGTAACTGTGGCCTGAGTAGGCTGGACGGGTCAGCCTTTAGCCGACCACTACAGCCGGAAGCTTTTGGCACCTTTGCAGGTCTACCAGGCTGAGCTACTGCGGGACGGGCGACTGACCCCTGAAGATATCTTAAGCGTTCCGTACTAGAGAAAAAACCAAAATACATGCATCGATGTCGCCCACGGATGCCCGGTGGGTGTCGGTTACGAGCTTATCAGACTATGTCGCGCTTACCAAACCCAAGATAATCCCGCTCCTTATTATGGTTGCGTTCGGTTCTGCAATCATAGCCGCGAGGGGATTTCCTCCACCTCTGACCTTATCGGGGTTGGTGGTCGCCGGGGCCGTGGCCTCTGCAGGCGCCTTGGCCCTCAACAGTTACTTGGAAATAGACGTGGACTCCAAGATGAGAAGAACGATGTCCAGGCCCCTCCCATCCCAGAGGATACTCCCAGCTTCACATGCCCTCATGCTGGGACTTGCTTTGCTTGGCATGGGGATAGTCATTGCCGCGGCGACCCTGGACCTGCTTGCCACGTTCTTTATCGCTCTCGGCGCACTCGTCTATGTCCCAATCTACACTATTTGGCTCAAGCCAAGGACAAGCTGGAACATTGTCTTGGGAGGATTCGCGGGGTCATGTGCGGCTTTGGCGGGCTGGTATGCTGTTACGGGACAGGAGTTCGCGATCGCATGGACACTGGCAGCTTTGGTATTTGTCTGGACGCCTAGTCACTTTTGGAGCCTCGCTGTAATAACCGAGCAGGACTACTCCGCGGCCGGAATTCCGATGCTTCCCTCAAAAGTCGGGTCGGCCGCAGCATCTAAATACATCGTCGCCAACACACTTCTGCTCATCCCCGTCAGCCTATTGTTTTCCGTCTACCTTGCAGGGGAAGGTTTCTGGGTCTATCTTCTACTTGCAATCGTGTTCGACGGCTTCCTGCTGGCGACAAACCTGAAACTTCTGAAATCTCCTACAAAGGCGAATGCCTGGCTTGCATTTAAGTTCTCGAGCCCTTATCTAGCGGTGATTTTCCTTATCGCGATGATCGCCGCTGTCTTGTGATTTCCCAACTGCATTCCGAAGGCAAGCCTTTTCTGAAGTGAGACGAGGACGAGTCAGAGATGGCGGATAGCTGTTACGTCGTCCATTATTCTGAAGTAGCGTTGAAGGGAAAGAACAGGCCGGAATTTGTCAAGATCCTCCGACACAACCTTTCCAGGTCGCTTTACCCTTTCCATAATAAGATCGAGTCGAGGGATGGAAGACTCATCGTCCGCGTTGAGGGCGACCCTGCTAGCGTCGGGCCAAGGATTTCAAATGTCTTTGGCGTCGCATGGTTTGCGAGGGCAGACATAGTTGACCCCGATTACTCCGCGATTGAAGACAAAACCTTGAGAGCTGCGCGCGAATCGGAAGCGCCAACATTCATGATTGATGCAAGGCGTGCAGACAAGACGTTCCCCTTGGGATCCATGGAAATCGCCAGGCGTCTCGGTTCAGCGGTGGTCGTGTCTACAGGAAAACGCGTCGACCTTTCGCGGCCCGGCCTGAAAATACACGTTGACATAATACGCAAGCACGCCCTTGTCTACGGGGTCAGGAACCTGGGCCCAGGAGGACTCCCAGTCGGGACCTCGGGGAGGTCAATGCACCTCTTCTCAGCGGGGATTGACTCGCCCGTGGCAGCTTGGCTTTTGATGAAGCGAGGAGTTCGTCCCGTATTCCTGCATTTCTACCTCGCCCCAACTCCTGCGGCCGTAATGAAGAGCAAAGTGATACACCTGGTCAGGATTCTCTCGGCCTGGGGAGGGAAGAGCACTTTGGTCCTCGTCCCGTTCGCAGAGTACCAGCTTGCTACCGTTGACGTCCCAGAGGCGCTCGAACCTTCGCTCTTCAGGAGGTTCATGCGGATGGTGGCAGAGCGGCTAGCGGCTGGCTTCAACGCGTACGCCGTTTCGACAGGGGACTCATTGTCCCAGGCTGCTTCTCAGACCATGTGGAACATTGCGGCC
Source organism: uncultured Nitrosopumilales archaeon (assembly GCA_964533695.1). Classification (GTDB taxonomy): domain Archaea; phylum Thermoproteota; class Nitrososphaeria; order Nitrososphaerales; family Gagatemarchaeaceae; genus UBA183. Next base: position 31,367 of record CAZHNH010000112.1, read on the forward strand.
ATCGACAGCGGGTCGTCTGTCCCGATCTTGAGACCTCTGCTCACCTACGACAAGGAGGAGATAGTCAACCTCGCCAAGAAGATTGGAACGTATGAAATCTCCCTTCAAGAGTACAAAGATTGCTGCGCTGTGGTAACCAGGCACCCGAAGACGAGGGCGCGGGCTTCCGAGATTTCGGAGTATGTCGAGAGACGCGACTTCGCTGGGTTGGCTATCAAGTCATTGAAGTCGGCTAGCCTCGTAACATACAACCCGATACATGACCAGTTGAAGGCGATTCAGTTGACTGGGGCGATTGCCCTCTTCAACCAGATCGAATCTGTGAGAGTGCGTATGGAGGGCCTGCTGAGTCACCCTGAGAACGGCCAAACCTAGGATTCGTGCCAGGCAAAATTATAAGCAAGGACGAGGCAGACTCCCGTCAGAATTAGAATGAGTCAGAAAGTGCTTCATGTCGACGGCAGCAAATTTCAGGAGGAAGTCGTGCGCTCTAGCCAGCCTGTCCTCGTTGACTTTTATGCAGACTGGTGCGGACCGTGCAAAGCAATAGCGCCGATAATTGACCAACTCTCTAAGGAGTATGATGGAAGGGTAAAGTTCGTAAAGGTCGACACTGACATGAACCAGGATTTGGCGCTGCAGTTTGGGATCATGAGCATCCCTACCGTGATGTTTTTCTCGAAGGGCAAAGTCGAGGACATCGTCGTCGGGGCAGTCCCCACTGCTGTTTTAAAGACCAAACTTGATTCACTGGTCAAGACGGCCTAGAACAGTTAAAGACGGGAACCACACAACGCACCGCCAATGCGGATAAGGATGATACTCCTCATTGCAACTGTAATCACGCTCTTCGCCCTTCTTACTGTAGGGGCTTATGTGACAGTCGCAGGAGACGGCGACGCCTGCGGAAGCAGTGTCCCGAACGATTACCCACTGTGCCAGGGCCACTTTTTGCCTCCACCCATCTTAGGCGCGATTGCCGAGTATTCCCATCGGGTGCTCGCTTCGCTGTCTTCTCTCTTCCTTATCATAACCGCATTTCTTTTCTGGAGATCGAAGGATCCCCCGGTGGCTGCTAAGCAGTCTCTTTACGTCGCTTCTCTGCTGATTATTGCGGAAATAATACTCGGTGCCGCAGTCGTGGCTACGATTGAACCTCCGTGGCTAGTGACTATCCACCAGGCTAATGCCCTGCTCGTGTTCGGCTTCGCGGTTGCAGCGCTGGCGTCAGATCGTCGAGGGCTCCGAACGGTTTTATCGAGTCCGAACTGAAGGGAATCGAAAGCTTGGACTTGGAGAAAAGGCTGGAGCTTGTTAGGGGTGTGGGTGAGGAGATCATCACGGAGACAGAACTCAAGACACTGCTTGAGACAAACGATCATCCGACTGCATACGACGGTTTCGAGCCCAGTGGGCTTGCCCCTCTGCATTTTGGCGTGCTGAGACCAATCCTGATCTCGGACCTTCAGGCGGCCGGCGTCAAGATGAAGCTCTGGTTGGCAGACTGGTTTGCGTGGGTCAACAACAAGATGGGAAGAGACCTTGCAAAGATTCAGTCGGTAGGGAAATACTTCGTGGAGGTTTGGAAGGCTGCGGGGGTCGACACAGAAGAGGTTGAGATTCTCTGGACGAGTGAGGCAGTAGGAGACGAAGATTACTGGAAGAAGGTCATCCTCGTAGCGCAGAACTCTAACCTCGCAAGAACCCAAAGGGCGATTACGATAATGGGGAGGACCTCGAAGGAACTTGTTCAGACGGCGCAACTGTTCTATCCCATGATGCAGGTCGCGGATATATTCTGGCTCGATGTGGACATCTGTCAGCTTGGACTTGACCAGAGACGTGCCAACGTGTTGGCTCGCGAAATTGCTGTAAAGATGAAGTGGAAGAAGCCAGTCGCAGTGCACCACCACATGCTCATCGGTCTTCAGGGGAGCAAACAGCCTGAGGGCTTCGACGAAAACCGGTCGATGGACGTCGCAATTGCCAGCAAAATGAGTAAGAGCAAACCAGACTCTGCAATTTTTGTCCACGACAGCCGCGATGAAATTGCTAGGAAGCTGAATTCCGCATACTGCCCCCCTAAGGTCGTGGAAGGGAATGCACCCTTCGAATACTCGAAGTACATAGTCTTTCGAAAACTGAAATCTATGAGGATAGAACGCCCAGAAAAGTACGGGGGGACAGTTGAGTACGCTTCGTCACAGGAACTTGAGGCGGCCTACGTAAAGGGTCTACTTCACCCGGCGGATCTAAAGAGGGGTGTCGCCGAATCTCTTGACGAAATAATCTCGCCAATAAGAAGGCACTTCGAGACGGATCCCTCTGCCAGGAGGCTATACGATTCTGTCAGAACGTCAGAGAAAAACGGGTAATGGTAGCGGCCTGTTCATCACCGATCGAGGGAGCAGGCTTGTTGCCGACGCCATGCTCGGATCCTTGGCTAGGAAGCTGCGCGCTGCTGGGTTCGACACCATCTATTACCGCTTAGGTGACGACAGGGGAATATTGAAGATTTGTTCTGACGAAAAGCGAGTACTTGTCACAGCGGATAGACAGCTGGTTGCCACGGCCGTCGCAAGGGGGCTGACCGCGCTCTTGGTGAGGGGAGAGGATGACCGTGGCCGCGCAACCTCGATTGCAGCAGCCGCAAGAGCGGTCCATTTCCACCTGATCAAGGGGCCTCCACGATGCTCTCTTTGTAATAGCGTACTGGCAACAATCCGCATGACCGAAACTAAGGGTATGGTCCCGGCATCGGTTGCCAAGAAGCACCGCAACTTCCTCCGGTGCACTGGCTGCGCTCAGGTGTATTGGAAAGGTAGCCACTGGAAAGAGTTAAGGTCGATCGGCTGTCGCCTGGATGGCACATAAACTATGCCGATTACTGAGGCCGAGGGCAGGAGAGCAGTGGAGCTTGCGAGGGAGACGCTCGAGATTTTCGTGATTGGAAACCAATCTACGCAAATGACCGAGGATGCAGGAATTCTTGCTGAGGCAAGGGGAGTATTCGTGACCCTAAAGGTTGTGGGTGGGGGGTCTGAAAAACTGAGGGGATGCATCGGGTTCCCATATCCGATCAAGAGAGTTTCCGACGCGATAAGGGACGCGACGGTCATGGCGGCTTCTGAAGATCCTCGTTTCCCCCCGGTCACGCGTGAGGAGTTAGGTTCAATCTTAGTGGAAGTCAGCATCCTATCCCTGCCAAAGGTCATTGCGGCAAAGCACCCGATTGAAAGATCCGCTGCAGTCATTGTAGGTGAAGACGGTCTGATAGTTTCGAGACCGCCCTTGAGTGGTCTCTTGCTTCCGCAGGTCGCGACCGAACAGGGGCTTGACAGCACGTCCTTCCTCGAGGAGGCCTGTATGAAGGCGGGCCTCAGTCCTGACGCGTGGCTTGATGAATCGACGGAGGTCCAGTCTTTCAAAGCTGATGTGTTCACCGAGACGCACCCAAGGGGGGACGCAGTGCGGGTCGAACTGTCGCGCACTTCCAGTCATGCATCGGACTAGACCGATGAGGTCGTCGTTTGAACCGCCTCTTCCCTATCATCGGGCCAAAAGACTGGAAGCAGACGCGAGGGTTCGAACCTCAGTCCGCCGAGAAGCAATATCTATCGCTGGGACATCGGAAGACCAAGGCGGAACGCCCGAGATTGGCTAGAAGACGCCCCGGCCAGGGCCATATCAATAAGAAGCACAGTGCGGACGCCCTATGAACGTGACCACGAAAGGTGTCGTCCTAGCCGCGGGGGAGGGGAAGCGGATGAAGCCCGTCAGCGAAATCGTCCCTAAAGAGATGATACCAATCCTGGGCAAGCCTTTCCTCTACTACGTCCTTAGGAAGCTCGCTCAAGCAAAAATAAGGAGCGTTGTAATAGTAACTTCAGACTGGAAGCTTCCTCAAATCCAGAGCCTCGATGCATCACGTCTTGGGCTCAGAGTCGAATACGTCGTTCAGAAGGAGCCGTTAGGCCCTGCACAGGCGCTATTTGAAGCCTCAGCCTGCGTCGACACCGAGCACATGATTGTCTACTATGGTGACAACTTGGCTGAAGGCAACGTTCCTCTTGAACTCCTTCACGCGGTGCGCCGCAATCGTCGAGCTGATGCGGTGGTTTCACTTCGAGAGGTTCAAGACACACCAAGATACGGTATCGCAAGACTTGATGGGAGCAGAGTTGTGGAAATCGTTGAGAAGCCGGCAGAGGGAAGAGAACCAAGCAGATTTGCCGCCATGGGCATCTACGTCATGAAGACGGAGAGTTTCTTTCAATCCCTCAAGGGTGTCGCATTCGAATACGGAAAGGAGCAGTTTCCGCCGCAGTATATAATCCGGGCCGGTGGTCGTGTAACCAGCTGGGTCTTTGCCGGGAGTTGGGTGGATATGGGAAAGCCCGTGGACATGCTGCGGGCTTCGACACTCATTTCCAGTGCTCCTATCAGGGGCGTAGTCTTGAGAGCAGACAGCATACTCTACGGCGTCGCGAATACCCCAGGCGATGCCGACAAAAACACTTGCGGACGGCGTGAGTTGTTGGATGAGGTTGGCAGACTCGTCAGAGCTATTGGTGTGAAGGATGGTTTCGTGATGTCGTCTAACAGGAAGGAATTGGTTAGAAGGGATCTCAGACCCTATGGGTTGGAACACTTTAGGTTCATACGATGCGACGATGAGGGCGCTCTATCATCGCTTCGTACGTATGAAGCGCCCCTCCGAGCCTTTAACCCAAATCAGCTACTTGTCATCGGGGCCGATTACGGGCACGACCTAATGGGTCCAGCAAGGCAAGGGATGCACGTACTTTTAGCGAGAGGAAAGGAGGACTTGGCTGCACTAAAGGACCTGTCCTCACGAAGCACCTGATTCCAAGGTCTCATAGGCTCTGCTTTAATTGGACGATTCCGCGTCCTTCGAACTCTTCATTAGCCAAGTGTTCTTTGCTCAGACTGACTGTTACACCGCCTAACGCATCATGCTTTTAGAAGCGCGATGTCCTACCATGCCCATGAGCCCCGACGGGTACGAGATGTCAACAGCTGCGGATGTCCTCTCGGGATCTTCGGGGCGCTTTGTTGAGCTGACTGGGTGGATCGCCCGCAAGCACACTGTTGGCGGGCTCGTCTTCGCTCTGCTCAGGGACGGGTCAGGCTACCTCCAGGTGTCGTTCAGGAAAGGGAACCAGGATTCTGGTGTCTTCGCGTCGGCTCGTGCGATGACGATCGAATCCGCCATACTTGTCAAGGGGGAGGTGAGAGACGACCCTAGGGCCCCCGGTGGAAAAGAGGTGTCGGCAAGATCCTTGGAGGTCGTTTCACGGGCTGAGAGCTGGCCTATTACCAAGACCGCTGCCAAATCTGCCTCCTACCTCTTCGATAAGAGGCACCTCAGCATTCGTGGCCCCAAAGCGATTGCGACCATGCGCATCCGCGCAGAAGTCGTCGGCGCCGCCTTTGACTACTTTAGAGGCAACGGGTTCCAGCTGATAAGCGCCCCGACCTTTGTTCAAGCAGCCGTCGAAGGAGGTTCTACGCTTTTCTCTGTGGATTACTTCGGAAAGAAAGTCAGCCTAAGTCAGAGTGCTCAGTTCTATGAGGAGGCCGCACTTCCGGCTCTGAAGAAAGTTTGGATTTTCCAACCGGCTTTCCGAGCGGAGAAGTCTAAGACACCCAAACATTTGACAGAATTCTGGATGATAGAATCGGAACAGGCGTTCGCAGACCAATCAGACAACCTCAGGGTGCAGGAAGAGTTGCTCTCAACAATGGTAAGTCGTGTCATAGAGAACAGGTCGGCGGAGCTCAAGACGCTCGGGCGTGAGCTCAAACAGCTCAACATACCCTTTCCGAGGATGACGTACGACGAAGCTCGTGAAACGGCTGCGAAGAAAGGGTTCCCGTTCGTTTGGGGGGACGATCTGCCTGTAGAGGCAGAAAGGGCTGTCAGCCTGACGCAGGAGTCACCCTTCTTCATAACAGACTACCCGTTGTCAGCGAGGAGCTTTTATCACATGACATTTCCAAACAGGCCAGACGTGACAAAATCAGCGGACTTGATTGCTCCAGAAGGATACGGTGAACTCGCCACTGGGGGTCAAAGAATACATGACCACAGGGAACTGGTGGCGCGGATAGAAAAGCAGGACTTGCCTGCCGAATCATTTCAATGGTACCTTGAGCTTAGAAGGTTTGGGATGCCTCCGCACTCAGGTTTTGGCATAGGGGTAGAAAGAACGACAAGGTGGGTCGCGGGACTTAGGCATATCCGCTCGGCAAGCCTCTTTCCAAGGACACTTTCAAGGATCTCTCCCTAGGTCATGCTTATCTAGAGGACGGGGACTTGGCGTCTCCATTGTCTCAAACTGACGAAGAACTGGAGCTAGATACCCTCCCTGGAGTAGGACCTGCGACCAAGCAGAAGCTCAATGACGCAGGCATTCTAACCATTCTCGACTTAGCAACCTCTGGACCAGCAGACATCGCCGAGGCCGTAGATATTGACATCTCGAAGGCCGTGGAGCTAAACAACAAGGCAAGGAAGAAGCTAGTCGAAATGAAGCGGCTTGAGCCCGACTTCATCAATGCCGCCGACCTGTTGGCAAAGAGGAAAGCAATTGACAGGATCAGCACTGGTTCCAAGAACCTCGACGAGCTTCTTGGCGGCGGAGTGGAGACCTGGGCCATGACCGAGTTTTATGGTGAGTTTGGGTCGGGAAAGAGCCAGATTTGTCACACACTCTGCGTAATGGTGCAAGGGCTGCACGGTCAGGGTGGTCTTGAAGGGGGCGCAGTCTACATCGACACCGAGGGGACGTTCAGGCCAGAGAGAATTGCGGAAATATCGGAAGCGAGGGGGCTCGACTCTGAGAAGATACTCTCTGGGATAACCGTGGCAAGGGCGTACAACAGCGCTCACCAGGAGTTGATCGTGAAGGACCTCGGCCCCATCTTAGAGCAAAAGAAGGTGAAACTCATTATATTAGACAGCGCGGTAGCTCATTATAGGGCTGAGTTTCTCGGGAGAGGGACACTGGCCGAACGGCAGCAGCGACTCAATAAGTTCATGCATCAGCTGCTCCGAATAGCGGAAATATACAATGTCGCAGTGGTCGTGACCAATCAGGTCCAGGCGGCTCCGGACAGCTTCTTCGGAGACCCTACGAGACCGACTGGGGGCCATGTTGTTGCTCATACCAGCACCTACAGAATTTATCTTCGAAAGGCGGCCAAGAATCGGATAGCTCGCATGGTGGACAGCCCGTACCACCCTGAAAGGGACGCCGTGTTCATGCTGGACGAACGTGGCGTTGACGACCCTTCGGAAGAGACAGTCCGAAGGAGGTAGCCACTCTTAATGGGAGGACACTGTGTGTTATCTCGTCTGTGGTCACGAGTAGGACGTACCGAGACGAGGTGCGAATGAGGCAGCCAACTAGATGCTTGAGTCAACGGCTTTATAGGTCAAAATCGTCGGCCTTCGGAGTCTTACTTGAAGCGCTCTCAAGTTCTGGCGGTCTCGGTCTTAATGTTAATGCTTCTTGCCGCGTTGCCGCTCTTGCAGGGGTCCACTGCGACAACAAGCTACTCTGAGAGCCTCAACGTGTACATCGCCGGCTCGAATGCGTACTGGTATTTCACCTTCAGCGGAGTGAATGGTTCCAGCAAGCTGTCCGCTTTCGAAAGCTCGCCAGGTCTGAGCTGGTACAACGTGACGGCGATCATGACTACGGGTTGGAAGTCTGACTTTCAGGTCTTCGGGCCGTTAGGATACAACTTGCTTCCAGTTCCCTTCATCCCATCTCAAGGGCTTTTTCTCACCTTGGGATCGGATTCCTATCCTGACGCCCTCGCAGCGGCGGGACGATTAAACTCGTACTTGCTTTCCACATTTGTCTCCTATTCGAACGATTCGGGCTACTACGAGTTCTATAGCCCTCTTACCTTCACCGAAGTCATTCCGGTGACCCTGTTGAAGTTGATTCCTTCCACGATGGGAGGTTTCGCGGCCGCTGTCACGTCGAGCGGGCTGGACCAGACATCGTCGCCACTAGTAATGCTCGAAGGGACAAAAGGGGCGTCGGGATTCTCGCACAGCTTAGTCGTCGGATCAATCTCAAGTGAGGCACTCAACTCCAATAGCAAACCGAACATTCTCTCGTACTTCGGGTCGACTGTCACCTCACTAAAGGCGGCTAACGACAGTGTCTCTTCGACTGTCAAAATCCACGCCCTCGACGGCATAATGAGTTTGACCTCAAAGGACAACGCCACCCTGGTCAACGTAACATCGCATTACTCCAGCGTCTATTCGCTGTCGCTGGCGCCGCAGGCGAAACTGTTTCAAGTGAACGCGACGGTGCTTCAGCAACCGCAACAACTTCTCGCGGAACGGCAAGTCGATGTCGGCGTTCTTCAACCTGGCGAGAACATGACGGTGACGATTACCCTCACTGACGTCTCGAGCGTGACCTCACTCGAGAGCATCGCATACTCAGACAACTGGTGGAATCCTGCTCTCTTCAAGCTTGTCGGTGGGACAGGTTCAGTATTCTCTCAGGCACTATTGAACGCCAGCGGAACGGCGACGCCCTACTACAAACTAGAATACATTGGGAATATCACAAGCAGGATAACCATCCCTCCAGTAGCGGTTAGCTTCGCGTACCTCGTAGGAGGTTCCACCTTCAAAGGCCAGGCGTGGCTAAACCCAATCACGATTTCGCTCGGCGAGGACAACCCGGTAGTGCTCGCGTATGCTGCACCGGCGGTGAACTTTTCTCAACCTCTTGGCGCGACCCAGACCCTGCACTTGTTCGTGAAGAACGTCGGGACTCGAACAGCAACTGATGTGGTGGTAGACGGCGCAACCATCCCTGGAGGAGCGCTCACTGCCGACGGGGGTTCTTACACGGCCACGATCCCGATTGTCGCAACTGGACTCCTCAACACAAACGTGACCAGCTCGTACTTCGTGACGTACGAAAATCCGCAAGGGGAAACCTTCAACGCGACGACGAATCGCCTGTCACTCATTTTTGCCCATTCAGGGATGCTGTTGGGATACCCAGAGGTCGTCGTCGGTGCGATCATCAAACCTCTAAGACAAGGCAGCACCGCGACCAACCTAACCTTAACATTTACTGTCACGAATGCAGGCAACTCGAGCCTCCTGGACTTCGTCTCAAAAGGTCAGATTCCATCCGGCCTTGGGTGTGGCGTCACAAATGGCACTGGCATCTCTTGTCCCTCTGGAACAGATCTCCTCAAGCTGAATTACACGGTGTTGGCGTCAAGAAGTACGCATGAGACAACGATGAAATTCAATGTGACAAGTCCTGAGAATTTCTTCATATCACCATTGACATTTGGCGGGGTGTCAGCCGGAATCAGTCTCATGGGAAGCTCAAATGCGATTGCCGTCCCCACGGGTCTGGTCTTGACCAAGGCCTTCAGTCCTTCGCTGCTCTTCGCAGGGGTTACGTCTTCGGTCAAGCTGTTGGCCGATAACGCGGGGCCATTCACAATCTATAACGTCACGGTGAGCTCCACCGTGGACTCGTTCGACAAACTCTCTCCTCTCGCGATACCTACAATTTCGAACAGTTCAATCATAGCGAAGGGGAATCTCACCAGGTCATATCCCGTGAATGCGACGACGAGCTACGGCAATCACACGTCCTCCGAGGTGTCATCCACATTGTACTTCGGAGGGACTCAGTATTCGATCGAAAGTCTCGGCCCATACGTTGCTGTGTATGAGCCTCTAAACGCAACCGTCACTACCACGCCTTTGACCCCAACCGAGGGCAAAGATTTCAAGTTTTACCTCACGATCAGCAACCCAGCAAGTGTCAACGTCACTAGCGTTGTCCTCACACTCCCGATCCCGTCAGGTCTCACCCTTTCCCAGATGAACAACAATGCATCCGTGTCGCACGGGGTTCTTATGGTAAACATACGGTCGCTTCTCTCCCACTCTTCCTTCAAAGTGACAGCGGAAGGCATTGCCAGCAACGGGGCAACCTACTCTTGGAAAGGCGCCAGCCTGACTTTCGTCTACGGAGACACCACTATCAAGGGATTCGTCCCGGGGAAGGGAATAGTGGTCAATGAAGACGTGACAACCAGGTACCTGATTCCTTTGGCGGTAGCTGTAATTGTCCTGCTGGCCGCAGCGTTTTACGTGAGGCGACTTGCGGCTCCTAGCGTTCCAGCTTCCCCGAAGTGAAATCCTCGAAGGCGACCTTAGCAGCGGGATAGGGCATCTGAACCGGAGGGTGCTTAAAGCAGTAGGCGGATAAGCTTGTCAACTGTCCTCCGACTCCTCTATCAAGTGCGACTTTTGACCCCCGGATCGCATCCACCATCACCCCGGCGCTATCGTACGCGTCCACAACGTGCAGCTTCACGTCCATCATTACGGGAGTGCCGCCGAAGTACTTCCCTTTCAACCAGATGTAGCAGACCTTATCGTTCCTCAGGAACGGGACATAGTCGCTCGGTCCGATTCTCGTGGGGACTTCATAGGGAGACATTGCCCTTACTGCACTTGTTTTGCTTTCCCTCTTGTCCTTCAGTCGTTTCTCTTCGAGCATGTTCAAGAAGTCAGTATCGCCTCCGATATTCAGTTGGTAAGTCTCTTCCACTTTCACGCCCCTGTCTACGGCCAGCCTGACTAGGGTCTTGTGTAGGACCGTTGCACCCACCTGACTCATCACATCGTCTCCCGCCACGGGAGTCTTCGCCTGTGCGAATCTATCGGCCCATTTCTCATCGGATGCGATGAAGACTGGGATTGCGTTCACGAACGCAACTCTTGCCGCCAGTGCAGCTTCGGCATACATCTGAGAAGCTGCAGTACTGCCTACGGGGAGATAATTTATCAGAACATCGGCGCCAGATTTTTCAATTTCCTCAGCAACATCCACTTCCTTCTTGTCGGACAACGGAACCACGTCCTTGAGGTACTTGCCGATGCCGTCCGACAAGGGTCCCTTCGTCACCTTCACCCCGAGCCTGGGGACGCTCGTAATCTTGAGCGTGTTGTTAGGTTCTTTGAAAATTGCCTCTGAAAGATCCGCACCCACCTTCTTCGCCGAGACATCGAATGCTGCCACGAACTCGATATCGGCTGGTGTGTATCCACCCACATCCCAGTATCCGAGACCCTCATCGGCCCCGTTGGCGGTGTAATACTGTACACCCTGGACGATTGCCGACGCGCAGTTACCTACGCCCGCAATAGCAACTTTGATTTTCGGCAAACTTGATTTGAACGGCTAAATTAGGTTCGCCTTAAAGCGTTTGGGGACGAGTGAACGCCCTACTGGCCCGTCCTGGAACTTGTCCTGAGACATCATATCCTCGGAGCGACTTGAACAGAGTGCGATTGGGCTCTATCCCTCAACCGTCCGAACGCCCAACTCCCTGCCCAAACGATCCGCTCTCATTTCAAAGTCTTCGTGCAGCGAGCTCGGCTCAACTCTCTCTCGATAGGGACTACCCTGGAAGTACATGCCCATCGAGACTTTGGTAGAAGTTCACACTCGCGCGCCTTATCATGTTCGTCTACTTGGTGCCGGTTTCTACCAGGCACGCGCGTGGGCCGATGAGGGCACGAACCCTGTCTTTCCTAGATTTGGATTTAACACGAAAAAGCTTTCTTTACATGTTGATGTCGAATGCCGAGGCGCTCTGTAAATAATAATGGTACGGGATTGGAGCGGGTATGGAAGAGAAGTCGGCAGGTGCCGTCGTATACAGGACGGCCAACACCGGCAACAGAGTCTACCTTCTCCTCCTCAACCTAGGGAGATGGGACTTCCCAAAAGGCAATATGGAGACTAGCGAGACTGAGCTGCAGACGGCCATCCGAGAGGTAGGGGAGGAGACGGGACTTCACGAACTTGTAATCAGACCGGGATTCAGGAGGGTGATCGAGTACTTCTATCGGAGGGGGGGCAAAAATATCCACAAGCATGTAATCTATCTTCTCGCTGAAACGAAAACGGGGGATGTAAAAATCTCCTCCGAGCATCAAGCTTATGGCTGGTTCCCATACAACGAGGCAATCGCCCGCGCTTCTTATGACAACTCAAAGAAGCTCCTCCACGAGGCGGAGGGCTTCCTTGCGAGATATGCGGGGGGAGACCGCCCCATGATCAGAACTGAACGAGCGGGTGCCTCTCGCCCAGTCTGACAACTTTGATGTAGTGATAACCCGGCTCGTCGGTTCGCTTTACGAAGGCAGATTCGACGATCTTGTCGTAAGAGTACTTCACGAACCCGGTAGGTGACTCATTGGTGCGAGTGTAGAAGAAAATAGATGCCTCCTCGTAGTCATCAATCCTGGCGAAAGCTCCGACTACCCAGGCCGATCCATCTTCGAAGGAGAAGAGAGGCAGCGGCGGCTCTTCGAAGAGAGTCTTATACGCTCCGACCTTTACTATGCTGGGGATATTCTCGACCTCGACTGACATGAATTTGTCGGGGAACTCTTTCTTTCCTTCCAGCGGTTCTGGCATTTTCTGGACCCTGATCACAGGAGCATAAAGATAGGAAGCATTGCTTGCGGTAGGGACGAGTTGGACCTCCTCGACCTCACCGGCAATTCTGTATGCGAGGAACTCATCGACAGTAGAAGAATCGAAGTAATAGAAGACTGGAGTCCCCATGAAGAGGTCTGCCTGTGCCGCAATCCTAGTTCCACGCCCTTGTTTGAAGGCGAATAGAGGGAAAGGAGCCCTCTCGAGGAAGCACGAAAGTCTTCCCAGTTCCATGAGCGAGTGCAACCTGACGTAGCATGCGCCGCCGATTCTCTGCTCTTCCTTCTTTGGCAACGCGAGCGTGTCCGCGCTGTGCCCGTTATAAGGTTGAGCGGCTTCAGGGCAAGGCCCTACCACAAATACCAGTTCCTCCCTCGGCTTGGATGTGAGCATCTGGCGTGACGAAACGTACACGGACCTGGTCGACGCTGAGAAAAGGATTGACCGGCTGATCAAGGAGATCTCAGGAGAGCCAACGTCTGACCAGCTCCGGTCGGTTTGGCGGGCTTATCTTGAAGTTGAAAAGAGCATCCTCTTCATTAAGGTCGAAATCGACGAGGAGAATCCAGGCAGATTTGTCAAGTGGCGGGCATACTTAGTACCGGATGAAAGGCAGGCGCTTCAGTTCGCAATCAAGGGTCTGACCAAAGGGAGAGAGAATTTCGTGGCGGGGGATTACAAGGGGTCGCTTCATGACCTCCGCGAAGCTAGAAATTATCTAAGAGTCCTACTTAGGGCCAAACGCGTCGCAAGAAACAAGGCGGCAAGGAATCTCAGTGTGCCCGGCTAACAGGTTGGACGCCTGGGTGTCTTAGGTTGCCTTCTTGGCACGCTGCTTCTTCGCGGTTTTCTTGGCTGGTTTTTGTTCCTCCTGTTCTTGTTTGGCCGCCGGCTCTTCGGCTCCCTGCGCTGCGCCTTCCTCCTTGGTCGCGGAGGTCTTCTCTTCAGTCTTCGCTTTCTTCTCAGCTTCCTTCTTCTTTTCTTCCTCTTCTTTCTCGCTTGGTTCGATCTCTTGGATAGTGAGTTCACTTCCCGCAACGAAAACGCGGTATCTCTGCTTCACGCCTTTCATGTGCATGAACCGCTTGATGTATGTCTTTACGTGCCTCGGTCGTACTCCCTGTTTTATTGATTCGTCCTCGACCTCTATCACGTCGCCTGATAATGAGGGCTTTGCCCCGACTCTGGGCTCCAAGAAAGACGCCAGATCTTCCTTCTGGTCCTTGAGTGTCCCGACGTTAATCTTCAACTTGGAACACCCATTCCTTTTAGCAGTTATAACGGTTGTTGCTACTTCCCGTGCCGCCTGGTCCGTCTTTGATACGTCCTTATCGCCCTCATCAGGTCAATCTTGCGGAAGGCAGGCCAAAAAACGTCCATGAAGACGAGTTCAGAATAGGCGCCCTGCCACAGTAGGAACCCGCTCATCCTCTCCTCGCCCGATGTGCGGATGATTAGCTCTGGCTCTTGGTTTGGGAGATATGATGTGTAAAGTCTCCCGCCAATCGTATCTTCTGTGATTTCCTCGGGTGAGAGCCGACCGGCCTTGACATCTTGGGCTACCGCCTTCACCATGTCCGTTATCTCTGCTCTGCCTCCATAAGCCACTGCTATGTTCAGATAGTGATCCTCGTAGGCCGACGTCTTTACTTCTATGGCCGAAAGAAGGTCGCGGACTGATTGCGGAAGAAGGTCAAGCTTGCCGATGGCTCTTACCTTGACTTTGTATTTAACAATCCTCTGGTCGGAAAGCAGGCTCGCTAGCCGATGCTCGATCAGAGCAAAGAGTTCCAGGAGTTCTTCGACGTTTCTCTCGAGATTCTCCGTGGAGAGTACATAAAGTGTTACGGTTCTTATCCCAAGCTCGTGGCACCAGTCTAACAGTTCCTCGGCCCGGTTCGCGCCCTCTTCATGTCCTATGCCGTTGGCGAGGCCTTGGCTGGCTGCCCACCTTCTGTTTCCATCTAGGATGATGCCTACATGAGATGGGACCGGTTCGGCCTGGACTTGTGCGCTTAGCCTCCCTTCGTAGAGTCTGTAGGCTCCTACGACTCGCAGGATTGAGTCTAGCATGGGTTATTCCCTTTCGGGGGAGCCCTTTGATCTCACCCTCGGGTAAATTGCCATGGTCAAGGCGAAGATCGCGGCCATGCCGATCAGAACGTACGATATGAGGAGGAAGGTTGTCTCGGCGGTACCATTGATTAGGAACGACGAGAATGTCTCCACGGGAAGATAGAGTAGCGCAAGCATGACTAGTACGTAGCCGTCCCGCCTCCACCTCACGCTGTCCCTTGCTACGTGGGAGAGCAAGGCACCGATCGCGTATATTGCGATTCCGGACCAAACAAGGTTGAGGCTTCCACTAATCCAGTATCCAGCGAGCTTGCCACCGTAGACAAATATCTGTGAAGTGTCATTGTATACTCTTGCGGCGTCTCCCGGATCGCTGCGCAGCATGTTGCCATAACCAGTTGATATGCCCGCCATTACGACAAGCACACTCGTCACCATTGAGAAGAGCCTCATATAGCCAGTCGGCCCTCTGTGCAGGAGGCCAGCGACTGTTCTATCCACGCCGAAGCCCCTTACAAAGAATGCACCCCCAAGTATTAATAGCGTAATTAGCTCGGCATCGAAGAACTGTCCGAGCGCTATCAGGATTCCTGCGAGAATCAGGATCAGTCCAGGGACTCCCAGGCTCCATCTCGAGTAGTGTGGATCGAAGACGAGCATCCGGAGGTAACGCCCTAAAATCTGGTAGGATTCTTCCACAGACTGGCTTTGCTTGACAGTCACCCTCTCTACGGAAACTATCGGCTTGAAACTCTGGATCAGAGGAATGACCTGCTCGTCTTCTCTTCCGTCAGACACGAACACGACCCCCGTATAATCTGAGCTTCTGAGTACCCCCAGTATCTCTCTGCTGATTCTTCTGTCGGCTTCGAACCCTCTGTCTGCCTCTCCTGACACTATTGCAATTTCGCACGACACTCCCTTCGACGTCAACTCGTCACACTTCTTTACTGCCGCAAAGATGGCGTTGGCATCCGCCTCCTCAGGGTCGGCAAGCGCAAGCTTCGTAGCTGCGGCCAGTGCGGCGTCTCTGCCGATTATTGGGCTTTGGATTCTTGTCTTGAGCCCGAGGTCGTCGTCCCTGTCTACGTTCAAAATCAAGAGGCGTTCAAGATTATCCGACATCCCAGTCTTGCTCTTGACAAGCCACGACTCTTAAGTCTAGGCCCGAAATTCAGACATACTTGCGCTGCGGAGTGCCCTCTTACCACAGCCGATCTCCACACTCTCAGTAGAATAAATGGGCAAGACCTATTGTCCACGGCGCCGAACAATCATTGTCACAGCGTTTCCTCCGCCGAGGCACGCGGTTGCCAAGCCAGTCCGCTTCCCCGTCCTTGCCAAGCCGTAAAGAAGAGTAGTCAGGATTCTTGCGCCGCTGCACCCGAGAGGGTGTCCGAGAGCAATCGCTCCTCCGCTTATGTTGAACCTCCCTTCTGGGATCGCAAGCTCTCTCCTGACGGCGATTGACGCAGTCGAGTATGCTTCGTTATGTTCGAAGAGATCGATATCGCCCATGGTCATCCCTGACCTCTTCAACACGGACCTTGTTGTGGGGATTGGTGCCTCCATGACTCTGCCGGGTTCCACTCCACCGGTTCCATATGCAATGATTTCCGCAAGGGGGATGACGCCCAATTCGCGTGCAGCCTCCTCCGACGCGACGACTACAGCAGCCGCTCCATCGCTCAGCTGAGATGAGTTCCCGGCCGTACAGATGCCACCCTTCTTGAAGGCGGGTCTCAGCTTAGACAACTTTTCAATCGTCGTGTCGGGTCTCACACACTCATCCCTGTCGAAAACGACGGTTGCCTCGCCTTCTCTCTGGACACTGACTTTGACAATTTCATCCCTAAAGGCACCCGTATCGATCGCCTTCGCTGCCTTCATTTGGCTCTGGCAGGCGAATTCGTCGGCCTCAGACCTCGTAATTCCGTATCTCTTGGCAATGTTCTCGCCCGTCACACCCATGTGACAATTGTGATATGCGTCCCACAGACCGTCGAGAATCATCGCGTCGAGAACTCGCGCATCACCAAGTCTGACTCCCCACCGCTCGCCTCTGAGAATGTGAGGAGAATTGCTCATATTCTCCATCCCGCCGGCGACGACGACATCACAATCTCCGGCCTTGACTGCCTGAGCTGCCAGCATTACGGCTTTCAGCCCCGAACCACAGACCTTGTTGACCGTCACCGCCCCCACTCTGAAGGGGAGCCCGGCTGCGATTGAAGCCTGTCTTGCGGGGTTCTGGCCGAGACCTGCAGAGATGACATTCCCCATTATGACCTCGTCGACTTTCGACGGGGCTAGATTCGCCCTCCTCAGTGCTTCTTTGACTACGACGGAACCGAGCTCTGGGGCGCTTACACCCACGAGGCTCCTTCCAAACTTACCTGTAGCTGTTCTGCAGGCGGAAACGACTACCGGCTTCCCCATATGCACTGAGGGTCTCTCAAATCGATAATAAACGGAATGTTCGGTAAAAAGCTGTATCCCTAAATAGCTTCGAATTAGGGGCCGAACCCAAGGCATGAAGGCTCTCAAGAAAATATGGATGGATGGCAAGTTCGTCGACTGGAACGATGCGAAGATTCACGTCCTAACACACGGCCTTCACTATGGTTATGCTGTCTTTGAAGGCATGCGGTGTTTCGCTACCCCGGATGGGCCAGCAATCTTCAGGTTGGATGAACATGTCGAACGATTTCTCAACAGTGCGAAGATTTACCGTATGGACATGGGGTTCTCTGCGAAGGAGCTGAACGAGGCCTGCGTCGATTTGGTCCGCGAGAACCGCATTCCGGAGTCCTACATCCGTCCCATCGCCTTCAGCGCGTACGGCGAAATGGGATTGAATCCGATGAACAACGAGATCTCCGTAGCCATCGCATCTTGGGAGTGGGGCCCATATCTCGGAAAGGAGGGCGCCGACCAGGGGGTCCGCGCAGTCGTCTCAAGTTGGGCAAGGATCGACTCAAGGGCACTCCCTGTCCAGGCAAAGTGCGCTGCTAACTACGCCAACTCCGCACTGGCGAAGATGGAGGCCATCTCTTCAGGCTACGATGAGGCTATAATTCTGAACACACACGGCATGGTTGCGGAGGGCCCCGGTGAAAACATCTTCCGTCTGAAGGATGAGGTGCTCAGTACACCGCCTGCCAGCTCTGGAATCCTCAGAGGAATCACCAGGGACACGGTCATACGGTTCGCACGCGACACTCGCGTGAAGTTCTACAGAAACGACTCGACAAGGGAGGAGCTCTATACTTCGGACGAGCTCTTTTTCAGCGGGACCGCCGCCGGCATAGCCAAGGTCAGGGAGGTCGATGGCAGGAAGATTGGGAATGGCGTTTACCCAATAACGGACAGGC
Organism: uncultured Nitrosopumilales archaeon; assembly: GCA_964533695.1. Classification (GTDB taxonomy): domain Archaea; phylum Thermoproteota; class Nitrososphaeria; order Nitrososphaerales; family Gagatemarchaeaceae; genus UBA183. The sequence goes on from CAZHNH010000112.1 coordinate 49,362, forward strand.
TAAGGAAGCTGTATGACCAGGTTGTCCACGGCAAGGTCAAGCGCTATTCGAAGTGGCTTACGACGGTGAAGGCCTGAATCACGCCTTCACGAATCCCTCTACATCGAGCAGCGTACCCTTCCGTTTCCCTTGTGGCTTGAACACTGGGAGCACCTTTGTGCCGATCTTGAGGCCGGGCACGGACGCGGTGTGTATGATGCCACCGGTGACACCCTTGAAGGCGACGAAGAGAAATGTCTTTGGCTTCGCAAGTCGCTCCCCGCCAAAGCCTACGCTGCTATGCGCGACCGCTGCGACCACTCCTTCCGGGCCTACTTCCCTGTATCTGTTGATTTCGAGGTAGCAGTCGACGCAGTACACCTTGGGCGGGACATATCTCTTCCCGCACTTTGAACACTCTGCGGCGAGTATCTTCCCTGCCTGAAGGCCTCGCAGGAAGCGCTCTCCGGCCAGCCCCGCAGTGTATTCGTAGTGGAATGGAATCTGGTCTTTCCATGACCTGAGCCCTTCGATGCTCGTAATCCTTTCCTTTAGTGGCAAGCTCATCTCCTCGGTCTGAAGTACCTTATGTCCGTGATTGCTCCCTCCCGCTTCGCCTTCGGCTTCCAGACCGCTTCTACCTTCATCCCGATTTGAACCTTCCGTGGTTCGATTTGGTCAAGCAGGTGAAGAATGCCCATCCCCTGTGAGGCGCCGTCGATATCAACGACAGCGACGATTATCGGCCTTTTCCGCCTGCTTGCGTCATTGTTGACATAGCTGACGGAGAAGGTGTTCACGACACCCGTGTCCTTTACCCTGACCCATTCATCCGTCGGAACGAAGTCCTCCTCGCAGTACGCGCGGGGTGGGATAAGAATGCGACGGCACTTCGCGCACTTCAGTCCCCAGATCTCTCCCTCCCTGAGGCCGTCCAGGAATCTGCTTATTGCGACGCCAGATGTCCACGAGTACCGCAGCACCGTCTCGTATCGCATGACTAGGAAGCGTTCCGCTTCTATGTCGCTCAGGCTCAGCTCGGTCCCCGGATATGCCCGTATCTTGGAACTCAATCTCACTTCAGCGCTCTGGGAGGACCTGATTTCAAACTTTCCTAACGACCCCCATCCGCCTCGCGAGCTCCACGTAGTACTCAAGGGCCGCAGGATCGGCGAGCGCGCCAGCACTCACAGCCTTCGTCGGGTCGGCACCCATGAATATCTTCTTGACAGGGACTTCAAGCTTCTTTCCGTTAAGGGTCCGTGGGACTGACGGTACTTCGATTATTTCGTCGGGGACGTACCTTGGCGATATGTCCGCCTTCACTTTCGCCCTTATCTTCGAGACCAGGGCTTGATCAAGTTCTCGCCCCAGCGAGGGGACTACAAACAGCAGCAGCCTAGGCTGTCCGTCAGGTGTCTCGACGTCTACCGCCACGCAGTCAGATACTTCAGGCATTGACTCGACTGCGCGGTAGATCTCGCTGGTTCCGATTCTCACGCCCATCCTCTTTATTGTGGCATCAGACCGGCCGTAGATTATGCAGCTCCCTCTTCCAGTCAGTTCAATCCAGTCGCCGTGGCGCCACACTCCGGGAAAGACCTCGAAGTAACTCTCGCGATATCGGCTCCCGTCGGAGTCGCCCCACAGATACAAAGGCATGCTCGGCATGGGCCTCGTGATAACTAGCTCGCCGACCTCGCCGGTGACAGGCTTCCCCGCTTCGTTGAACGCGTGAACCGCCGCACCTAGGCATCTGCACTGAATCTCTCCGGCGTAGACAGGTAAGGTTGGGGATCCACCGACGAATGCCGTGCATACGTCTGTCCCACCGCTTATCGAGGCGAGCCAAAGGTCTTCCTTTACACCCGCGTAGACCCACCTTGACGCTTCAGGGGAGAGCGGAGACCCCGTGGACCCCACGCCCTTGAGCTTCTCCAGTCTGTGCGTGCTGCGAGGCTGGATTCCTGACTTCATGCACGCGCCGAGATGGGCAGCGCTCGTGCCCAAGAAGGTCACGCCATTCTTCTCTGCGAGGCTCCACAATGAATTGTGGTCAGGGTACGTTGGGTTCCCGTCGTAGAGAACGACCGTCGTCCCGAGCATCAGCGCGGAAACGAGGTAGTTCCACATCATCCAGCCGGTAGTAGTGAACCAGAAGAATCTGTCACCTGACCCGAGATCGTTGTGGAGAGAAAGGACCTTCAGGTGTTCGAGGAGGATTCCTCCATGCCCGTGCACAATCGGCTTGGGGAGCCCGGTAGTGCCAGAAGAGTACAGAATCCAGAGTGGATGCCCGAACGGAACCCTTACGAACTCCAGCTTCTCCTTTCCCCGTGTGATCTCTTCCCATTCGACTGTCCTCCCGACGCCCTCTGGCCTAGCGGATCCTGAAGTCAGAACCGTCGCCTCGAGAGATGGCAGGGCGGATACGACGTCCTTCACGGTGTCTCTCTTGTCGAACTCCTTCCCGCCGTATCTGTAGCCCGTTGAGGCAACCAGAACCTTCGGGCGAATTTGCTTGAACCTGTCTTTAACGCTCGGTGCCCCAAAGTCAGGCGAGCAGCCCGACCAGATTGCACCGACACTTGCAGCGGCCAGCATCGAGACAACGCTTTCAGGGACGTTAAGGATGTAACCAGCGACCCTGTCTCCCTTACTTACGCCCAGACGTTCGAATGCGGCGGCAGCCGAGGCCACTTGTCGCCTCAGCTCCGTCCAGCTGATCTCCCTAGTCTCTCCGGACTCGTCGGCATGGATTATGGCGGGACCAGAGGAGCCGTTCGGTCTGAGTGCGTGTTCCGCGTAGTTCAGCGCTGTTCCATCGAACCAAGTTGCCCCGGGCATTCTTGTGTCAGAGATCGCACTCGTATAATCTCCACTCGACACCACCTTCCCGTTTTCCCACACGGCCCTCCAGAAAGGGTCAAGGCTGTCAACCGACCATCTCCACACCGCTTCGTAATCGGCTCGAGCGTGAGGCTTACCCGGGAAATGTGTGTCTATGAACTTCGTTATGTTCGAGTCCTTTATCCGGCGCGCATTAGGCTCCCATAGCGGTGAAGGATGCCCCAGAGAGGACATGAGCCTTCTACCTTCTCATTGTTATTACTGTCCCGACTTGTAGGAGGTCTCCCCATGCCTGCGCAAGTCCCCTGTTGACGTCCTTCTTCACTTGCCTCTTGCCGGCCTCCCCTCGCAACTGCCAGAACAACTCACAGGCTTTCATCGTACCCGCTGCGGCGATAGGGTTCCCTACGCCGAGGAGGCCTCCTGACGGGTTGATTGGAAGGTCGCCGTCGCGCTGGGTGACGCCCTCACGGGTTAGCTTGGGGGCCTCCCCCTTGTCCGCGAGGAGGACGCCCTCCATATGATGGAGTTCCTTGTAGTCGAATGGGTCGTAGACCTCCGCGAAGTCAATTTGCTTCTTCGGATTGTCTATCTTTGCCATCCGATACGCCATGCGAGCGGCGGCCTCGACGTACCTAGGATAGTAGAGGTCTCGGTTGGTCCAATACTGTGTATCGACGTTCCAACCCACGCCGTCTATCCAGACCGGGTCGTCGGTATACTTCTTGACCACGTCTTCAGACACAAGCATCAGTGCGGCCGCTCCGTCCGAAGTGGGTGAAACATCTAGTCGTTTCACGGGAAGGCAAATCGGTTCGCTTTTCATCACGTCCTCCACCGTGATCCTGGCAGGCAGCTGCGCGCATGGGTGGTCCATCGCATTTCCCTTGTTCTTGACAGACACAAGAGCGATGTCCTCCTCTTTCACGTTATGGACCGCCATGTATCGTCTCATCTCAAGGGAGAAGATCCAGAGTAGGGTCACACCTAACGGCCTCTCCAGTGTATGGTCGAATATGCTCCAGAAAGCGTACTGAGGATGCGGATGAAGCGGGGACATCTTTTCTTCGGCCACTACGAGGCATGTGTCGAAGAGTCCTGAGGCCACGTGCCACCAGCCCGCAACCGGTACGAACACCCCCGTCCCTCCTCCGACGTACACCCGGCTGTACGGTCTGTTGGTCCCTCCAGCGCCGTCCATGAGGTACTCCCCCTTCATGTGGATCCCGTCAAAAGCGTCAGGAGCTGTTCCCAAGACCACAGATTCGACGTCCTTGATTTCCATCTTCGCAGAGTCGAGTGCCATTCTACTTGCCTCGAAGGCCAGCTCCCTCCCTGTCTCCAGCATCCTGCGTCTGAACTTCGTCATCCCGGCGCCGACTACAGCAACTCTCTTCATGATCTCAACTCCCGAAAGACATGGCGATTACAGCTCCCGTCGCTGTCGGGTTTCCTCTCCACGACATCGCTAGGGTCCTGTCCACCTTGTTTACTTGATTGCTCCCCGCCTCCCCCCTCATCTGGAGAACGCACTCCAACACCTTGTGTGAGCCGTTCGCCTCGATTAGATACCCTGTTCCCAGGGAGCCTCCACTTGGGTTGAGCCTGTGATCCTTTCCACTGAGCATCTCTAGCGCGCGCCTCTTATCTACGCCGATTGAAATCAGGTGTTGAAGAAGCTTGAATGAATAGGTATCGTCGATCTCAAGCACATCGAATCCTTCCGTGTCCTTGATCTTTCCCTGTTTCATCGCGGATTCGAAGGAGTCTCTCGCGTACCTTGCCTCTAGCACATCCCCTCCCTCATACCACGGAGTGGACGAGCGCCACGCCAGCCCGTCTACGAACACCGCCTCCCTACCGTTTCTCTTGATCCAGTGTTCGCTTGCCAGCACGAGGACTACCCCACATTCGGCGTAGTCGGGCCTGTCAAACTTTCTCAGCGGGTCGACGATGGGTTCTGCCTCACCGATCTCTGACAGGCTCATTGTACCTCCATAGCTCGCTCTTGGGTTTCGAATCGCCTTCGTCTTCTCCCTCTTGACCACTAAACTCACATCGTCCCGGCTCAAGCCCGCTCCGTCCATGAACGCGCTCATTTCGAGTCCAGCCAGAACGTCCGCGTTTGCCCCGGCAACTCTGTGAAACTGGGGGTCGAGCGCGAGGTTTTCTACCTGTGTCTTCTCCAGGACATCGGCAACCTTGCTATGTGCCTCAACCGAGACCACATCCGCAACCCCAGACTTGATATGCATGATCGCGTGTCCGAGTCCAATTATCCCGTCGGCAGGGACCGTGCAAAGAGGCCTGCGTGCCCCTCCTACCTGATCGGGAACCATTTCATCCGTTATGCTCCATCCCTCCCAGAGGTCTTCAGTGCAGCAGATGAACGAACCGACGTCCTTCCTTGGATCCAGATTTGCGTCGGCATACGCCTTAGATGCCGCTTGGTACATCATTTCCCTGGTGCTGAGGTCCGTTACTGCGGGGCGGAATCCTTCGTATCCGACCCCAATGATTCCGACGCGATCTGTCACAGCACGCTCCCCTTAGCAGGCGATATTATTCGTTTGCCCGCTACCGTATAGGGCGAATTATGAAAATGGCGACGTCCCAAAGGAAGTGACTTGTTACGCTGGCCGAGAGGTCCTTGCCATAGTAGCACGTCAGCCCCCACACTGAATCAGCAACGAAGGTTGTCGCTACCCAGAGTAGGTTCCCGGTTACAAGATGCAAGCCGGCATCCACGAGGGCGACAAGTGGGGCCGACGACGCCCCGAGCCTTGGCTGCAGCCTGCTCTGCAGCGTGCCCCTGAAGTATGACTCGTATCCAACTGCATCGAATGCGAGGACACTGACCTGCAATGCAAGGGGGTTGGATGGTGCTGAAATCAGTGCGTAAATCGATGCGCCCGTCGGTCCAGATGCGCCCGGAAAACCGAATCGAACGATCGCCAAGTTCCCACAGTAGAAGATGAGATACAGCACAACGGCCGACAGGACCCCCGCCACAAGTGCGCGAGTTCCAGGCTTCGGCCAGGAAGCACCGCCTGTGAGCAGTGCAGCCATGACCATGACTCCTGTGGAGCCGAATGTCGCAGCGACGAAGAGTCGGGAAGGGACAACGAAGAGGACAACCATTGATAGGGCCACAGCGGCAAATCCAGGAATGACCCCGACTCGCCGTCTCAGTTCGTTCTACCAGCCCAACATGGTCCGTTGGTAACTGCCGGACTTGCGATGGCTTCTGATGTGCCCACGAGTTCCAGTCTTTGCTTCTTCCTTGAGGCGCTCGGTGCCTTTTCTTGTCTTTGCCGCGCGAATACCGAGAGCGGATGACGATGCGATCGCAGGCTTCGGCACTCGCCGAGGCAGGCCGCGTGACTGGGAGAAGTGGGTTCTCTTGTTCCGTGGTCGTTCATGCCAGTTCGCCTTACTTGGCTGCCAGCGAATTCATGGCATAGCCCACATTGCCAATCGGCATCAGTATCGGAAGGGTGACTCCTGCCTTCCTATACTCCTCGACCCTGTCTAAGGCATGATCGGCGCTCCCCGCAAGAGTGAGCGCTTCGATGGCTTCTTCTGGCACCAGGCGCCCTGCCTGAGGAATGTCTCCTTTCTTCCAAGCTTCTTTCATCGGGGACAGTTTCTCCTCCGTCACCCCGTATTCTCGGAGCGTTTCAGAGTGTACGACTTCGGCGAGCTGGTAGAGAAAGAAGTAGAACCCTCTAACAGCCTGTACTGCGTTTTCACGGCTTGGATCCACAGAGGTCATCATGTACGACGCTCTCTCAACTGACCGCCCGCTCCTTGCCTCTCCTTTCGCCACATTCCTGACCATCCTGGCGGTCACTCCTGCTGTGCTCAACGCAGGCGAGAGGATGATCCCATCAGCCACAGCCGCCGCGTGTGCCTGTGTCTTCGGCGACAACGAGGCTATAAATATCGGAATCTCGGTCGAGGGCTTGAAACCGAGGGACAGGTTGTGTACCTTGAAGAATTCTCCATCGAAGTCGACTTTATCGCCCTTCCACAACGACCTCACTATCTTCACATACTCCGCGATTCTTACGAGAGGTCTTGTCCGTTCTACGGGGAAGATTTCATATCCTATCAATGGGATAGTGGGGAAACTTCCCAGACCCACTCCTAGCACTACCCTCCCTTGAGAAAGTTCGGCCAGAGTCGCGAAGGTGGCAGCGGCAGCGACAGGGTGCCTCGTGAAAGTGTTAATCACCCCAGAGCCTATTCTGATTCTGCTCGTTGCCCCGATCATTGTCGCGATGCAGGTGACCACGTCACGCTGGTAGAGGCTTTCGTGCATCCAAATGGAATCATACCCGAGCTTCTCTGCCTCTGAAGCCACTCTTGTTGACTCCCCTGCGCTCATGACAGGGTTGAAGCCTAGTGCAAGCTTCACACTTTGGCTCCTTTTCAGTTTCGTAATAAGCCTTTGAGATGCATCATCGTACTCTGAGGGAACCGATAAGTCCGGTCAAGTCGTCGGCCTTCTCCAGCTCCCAGAGACGGAAAAGCACCTCAGCAGCTCTCTTCTTGCCGAGTTTTCTGCTCGTCAGACCAAGGAATTTTGACTCGATCTCTCGTTTGTTCATCGGGTTTCCCGGATGCCCCTTTGGCAGTATAGACTCGGTGGACACCTTCTCCCCGCCGATGAGCGTGACTGATATCCGATTCGGCATCCCTCTTGACGGGTAGAGGGAGGTGAACTTGCCGTCTTCCACAACTCGCACCTTCCTAACGAGTCGGAGAGTAGGGGGGTCGTTAAGACTCTTCGAAGTGTATGATGCGTTGTCGATTTTCCCCTTCGCCAGGACTGCCCCTACGATATACGGGAGGCTATGATCGGCCGTTTCCTTGGTGGAAGGTCTCCACTTCTCTTTGTCTTTGCCAAGGATTGAATATCCCGCCTCGTGAGTCTGAACGAGAATCGAACTGATCCTTCCAAAATCTCTTACCCTCTTCCTGAGCTCGATGGCGGCCCAAACGGCAGTCTGCGCGTGATATTCCACTGGCCAATACTTCATGCAAGTCTCGCTCAACTTGAAGCCTCGCGACCTTCCGCGGCCGCTTCCGTCCTCCTTTTTACCGCCGAACCCTTCGACGTCCAGTTCGAAGGGACCCGAAACCTGTCTGAAGAATCCCATTTCGCCTTCAAAGATTGGAGAGGGACCTTTCATCCCTTGTCTAGCGAGGAGGGCTGAGAAGACGGCGTTCCTTGCTGCGTTGGAGAACGAGGCACCTTTCCACATCGTGAGGCTCCCTGCTCTCACCTGCCGCATCGCGATGTGACTGTTGAGAGCTATGTTGACCGCTTCGGCCAGCTCACTCCGGCTCAGCCCAAGGAGCTTTCCGGCTGCGAGGGCGCTGGAAACGAGGCCGTAACAGACGTGATCCCAGCCTCTGTGCCTTATGTCCGCGGCGTCGCAGAGCCTGCACTGAATCTCATATGCGATGACAGTCGATAGTATTAGCTTCCGCCCATTTACGCCAACGCTCTCCGCGACTGACAGAGTGGCGCCTATGTTGTCACTTGGATGGGCAGGCTCTTTTGAGAGATAGGTGTCATTAAAGTCGAAGTACCTTATCATCAAGCCGTTTACGAAAGTCGCCAAATCCGGTGTCGTCCTATCTCTCGTGCCGAGGACGGTGGACGGCCCGTCATGAACGGTAGACGTCGCCACTCTACGAGCTATCCTTACAGGTGCCTCGTCGAATGCGCCTATGGCACAGCCGAGGGCGTCGACGATCCTCTTCTTGGCTTCCGACACGACTTCAGCGCCAATGTCAGAATACGAGATACGGTAGGTATAGTCGGCGAGCCGCTCGGCGAGATTCAAGGAGTCGCCGTTCTATCACCGGCGATTTAGGCATACCGTTGCACGAGAACCGTTAAATCGGCCTTGAAGAGGTGCGAGGACGGCTCTCGCTTTGCCTCTGTTCAGCGCCGAGCACAAGACCTTACTGAAGACATTCCATCCTGCAGTTCACGAAGAGTATGCCGAGATACTGAACTCACTGGCTGGGTTCATGGAGAAAGAGCTGATGCCCCTCTCATCGAAGTTCGATGCAGGGCTGGAGCCCATCGGCCCATCCAGAAAGAGATTGCTGGAGAACGGTATCTCCCAGATTCCGTTTCCGACGACCTATGGCGGTCTGGGCCTCCCGTTCTCGGTGTACGCGAGCGCCATAGAGCTGCTTGGAACAGCCGATGCTTCCACCGCACTCAGCGTGGAGATACACAACGCCGTAGCCGAAGGCATCTTCAGATTCGGGAGCGAAGAGCAGAAGTCCAACCTTATCCCTCATCTGGTTACCGGGAAGAGGCTCGCTTCTTTCGCCCTTACCGAACCCGGGTCTGGTTCAGACGCAAGGACCGTCAGGACGACAGCCAAGCCCATGAAAGATGGCTATGTACTGAACGGCACTAAGACTTTCATAACGAACGCGGGAGAAGCAGACCTCTACATGGTGTTCGCCCGGAGCGAAAAGGGTCCCTCTTGCTTCTTGGTGGATTCTCCAAGTCCGGGCCTAAAGTTCGGGACACCGATGTCGAAACTGGGGATGAGGGGTTCTCGCACTTGCGAAGTCACGTTCGAGAACTGTCATGTCCCAGGCAGGAACCTCGTCGGCGTCGAAGGGGAGGGAATCGACTATGCGACGCAGATTCTCCACGCGGCGCGCATAATTGTCGCGGCCCTTAACGTCGGCATATCCAGACTTGCCTACAACAAGGCGCTGGACTATGCTAAGCAGAGAACCGCCTTCGGAAGACCCATATCTGAATTCCAGCTCACACGAGAGAAAATTGCAGACATGAAGACAGGAATCAACGCTGGCCGACTCCTGTACTACTACGCGTCTCACCTGAAGGAGGAGGGTCTGGACTATTCATCGGAGGCTGCGCAGGCG
>CAZHNH010000113.1:0-4770 GCA_964533695.1 uncultured Nitrosopumilales archaeon
GATGTCGAGAACCTGACAAAGACCTTTGGAAATTTCACTGCGGTGGACAGCGCCACGCTGCACGTGGACGAGGGGGAAGTCTTTGGCTTTCTTGGTCCCAATGGAGCCGGCAAGACTACGACCGTCAGGATGCTGGCGTGCCTTATCTCGAAGACTTCGGGAAGAGCGACCATCGGAGGTTACGAGATAGGAAGTAGCTCGGACCAGCCAAAGATCAGAGGCATGATAGGCCTTCTCCCGGAGAATGTGGGCCTTTACGAGGAACTTAGCGCGTACGACAACCTGGACTTCTACGGGCGCTACTACAAGCTGAGCGTCCAGAAGAGACGCGAACAAATCGAGTATTTCCTGAAGATGCTGGGCCTCTGGGAGAAAAGGGAAGACGCGGCAGGGACTTTCTCAAAAGGAATGAAGCAGAAGCTAGCGATCGCACGTGCACTGGTCCACGATCCGAAGGTGCTGTTCCTGGATGAGCCGACCGCGAACCTGGACCCAGAGGCTTCAAAGACGGTCAGAGACTTCATCCTCGAGCTGAAGAAAGAGAAGAGGACGATATTCCTCAATACTCACCTGTTGGACGAGGCGGAAAGGATCTGTGACAAGGTCGCAATTCTGAAGACGCGGCTCGTCGCGACCGGCTCTCCAGAGAATCTGAGGCATTCCCTTTCTACAAGGAAGGTCAAGGTCCAGCTCGATCTCGTAGGAGATGCAGTAGTGGGAGCCGTGAAGAACCTCGGCTATGAAATCGCGGAGATGAACGGCAACAGTATGGTGATCGTTGTCAAGAACCCGGAGAAGGAGAATCCTGAGATACTGAGAGGGATCCAAACTGCAGGGGGGCGCATCCAATTTGTTACAGAGGTGGGCTCTAGCCTCGAGGACGTTTACTTGAAGCTCGTAAGAGAGGCTCAGTGAAAAGGGATGGACCTGCAGAATGCCTGGTCGGTTGCCGCGAAGGATTTCAAGATATACAGAAAGAAGATCAACGTGATACGTGCGTCGGTAGCCTACCCTCTCATCGTCGGGGTGTTGTTCCCTGTCATCTTGAATTATTCGATTAGTAATACGCCGGCATCGACTGCTGTAGTCATAGCACCACAGCTCATGGACTCCTTCTCCGTGTGGTTCATTATAGGCTCGGTGATAATCCCGACCGCAATCGCGTCTTACAGCCTGGTGGGAGAAAAGCTCCAAAAGAGCCTCGAACCGCTTCTGGCTACCCCAATGTCAGACGGTGACATCCTCCTTGGAAAGAGCATCTCCTGCCTGATAGTCGCCGTTGCTTCCATTTACGCGGGCTCGATAATTTACATGGTGCTCACTGACAACATCACCAAGGGTCTTTTGGGGTACCTCTACTATCCCAACTGGCACATGGGCGCTATCCTTCTTGTGGTACCGCTAGCCTCTCTCATGAGCGTGGAAGTCAACATCATCATTTCGGCTAGAATGACAGACGCTCGGTCGGCGCAACAGCTTGGGACCCTTCTCATACTTCCGTTCATCGGATTGTACCTGGCCGCTGAGCTCGGAATCTTTCCATTCACAGACGAGAACCTGTTGATTCTGGCCGGAGTCCTGGCTCTGATCGACGTGGCTTTCTATTTCGTAAGCAAGGCGACGTTCCAGAGAGAAGAGATTCTGACACGATGGAAGTGAAAGCACAATCGATCCGTAAGCACCATGAAGATAACCTTCGTTCACCGTTCTCCCTGGGATGACTTCTTGAGAATAGCGTCCTCGAAGGATGGCTGGCAGACAAGGGGGCTTTCGGCAGACGCGAAGCACTGCTTCAACTCGTGGAAAGGGAAGGTGCGTTGAGGACCGATGTAAATCCATCAAGGCTCCATCTGCAGAGTAAGATTGGTGATGCATCCCGTGAACTCGAAAGAAAATTGCTGATCCATAGCGATGAAATGCACACGGAGAGAGGCACTCACGCGAAGGTCCTGGTATCTTGGTCTAATTGGATGGCGGGCATGAACTTGGACCCTAAGCACCTTGGCTTGAAGGACGCAAAGTCGAAATTCGAGGCTATCATCGGGGCATTGAACGCTGAGCATGGCAGTGACGGCTCTCTGCCTTGGGTGACCGAGGAAAGGCGCAGTGAGGTATGCGAGACGGGAGATAAGACTCAATACGGCTTAGGTCAAAGTTCCCCATCAAGTCCCGTAGACGTCTATTTCAGGCAGGTCAGGGAAGGGAAGGCCGTACTTCCCGATCTTCCGCTTGACGTCCATGATGGTCGACCTCCATGCGTCTCTCTTCTCCTCGAGCGTCAGAACGCCGAGTCCCGCTTCTCGGGCGATGTGCTCAAGCTCTTTGTGGGTCACCATGAACCCTTCTGGCAGCTTCCAAAACTCGCTCGGCGGCTCGTAGAGCACCATCGAGAGGTAAACGAACCCGTGACGGAGCCTCTTGGGGATGAGCGCCTTCTCCTCCTCTGTTAGGGTGGGAATCGCGTTCTCGAGCACGCGCCAGGTGTACGCCAGGTGTCTCGACTCGTCCATGGTCATGTGCCCCAGTGCCTCCTTGAACGCGGGATGCTCCGCCTTGTCCTTCATCTCGTGGAAGAGCTTCGACGCGCAGGCTTCCCCCATCATGAATGAAGTGAAGATGAGCGGGAACCTGTACTTCGAGAAGGCAGTCTCGAACCCCTTCCAGTATCTTCCGCCGTTATAGTACACCCACCGCACATTCCTGAGTGCCTTCTCGTCACTTTCTGTTTGTGGTTTCCACCCCTTCAGGAAGTAGGGGCAGAGCCTGTTGCAGGCGCGCATGCAGCACTCGTCGTGCCTGCACTCATCCATGACCACGGTCCCGGTCATCTTCTGGGTGAAGTTGGAGTAGTGGTTCTCCGTTATGTACACAAGGGCCTTCGAAAAGGCGGCCGCCGCATTGTTCTCGAAGTTCGCCAAGATCGCCCACCAGTATGACATCGCGGTCTTCTGGCGCTGATCGTAATCTGATGGGTTCAGGGAGTCCCAGTCAATCGCTGAAGGATCCCAATGCTCGGACTTCGCCCTGGAGTAGAGGAGTTCCAGCTCCTTGTCCTCGTCATACCAATCAAAGGGATACGCATTAGGCTGTGGAATCTCGGGAGGGCTGTCCGAGCTTTGCATCTGACTCCGCGAATCGGCTCACAGTCGATTAAAGGATTGCGCGGCGTTACACACCGGAGATGGGTATCAGTATGTCAGACCACCTATGGTAGGTGAGAATACGATTCCATCTCAGGCAACGCTTGTGAGAGACCCCGTAGGGTGGCAGTGCCGGTCTCCGGGAATTAAGCCGATTGTCAGCGCTGGGATTCGGGCCAATGCGACAACGAACAAACTGAATAGTTCGGGCCCAACATTGGTCACATTTTTATGACGGTTCCCGTCGGAACCGAACCTGGTTGCGGATTTGAACCCATTATGGGTCTGGACCTCCTCCAGTGTTTGATAATTCTATTTTCACGTGTGACAATCGTGTTATCGTAAATAATGAACCTGGTAGAGGAATGCCCTGGCAAACAACCGAGCGGCGGGGCATCGAGGCACAGGAACCGTGAGTTGGCACTGACGGAATTGGAGGTAAGGGAGCAGAATCTCCTTTCCGCGGGCACGCCCGCACCGCCCAGGCCTCGCATCTACTTCGTGGACTATCTCAGAGCGGCGCTCGTGACCTTGGTGATCCTGCATCACATATCCATCACCTACGGCGCCAGCGGCTCCTTCTATTACACGGAGACTGCGACCAGCTCGGCCGCCTCGGGGTTGCTTACTCTGTTCGCGAACTTCAACCAGGCCTGGATGCTTGGTGCGTTCTTCCTGCTCTCTGGTTACTTCTCACCCGCGTCGTTCGACCGCAAGGGCCCCGGGCAGTTCCTGAAGGACAGGTTGATTCGCCTGGGCATCCCCCTGCTGATATTCTTCTTCGTGCTCAACCCTATCACAGTCTTCGTCGCCTTCTCGCACCTACCATCCTCTCAGGTCGTGGCCGCAGGGTTCACCTATCCTTTGACCATCAACTGGCAGTCCTACTTCAACTCGGTGGGCACGGGACCCCTCTGGTTCGTCGAGATGTTGCTCATCTTCGAGTTAGGCTATGCCATCTGGCGCGTCGTGAGGAGGAGCAACAGTCCGCCGGGAAAGGAGGGGCGACCGTTCCCGTCCTATCGCAGGATCGGGGCGTTCATACTGGCCCTTGCGACCTCCGCGTACCTCTTGCGGATCGTAGTACCCATCAACGCCGAGGTTCTCGGGTTCCCCTCGCTGTTTGACCTGCCCCAGTATCTGAGTTTCTTCATCGTGGGCACCGTTGCTGCCCGTGGGGACTGGCTGGTGGCAATGCCAAGCCGGATGGCCAAGCGACTCTTTGCTATTGCCCTCCTCGCGTCCGCCACCCTGCTCATCATCGCGATCATCGGCACACTTGACGGTTCGTTGGGATGGGGGAGCCTTGTCGGATATGGATCTTTCTCTTCGGCCATCTATGCGCTCTGGGACTCGACCTTCGCGGTCGGGATGACAATGTTCGCCGTCTTGTTCTTCCGCGGCCACTTCAACTCTCCCGGACGGCTCTGGAGGTTTTGCAAGGAGAACTTCTACGCGGCGTTCATCCTGCAGGCCCCCATCATCACCACGGTCGCCGCCGTACTGCTCTCTCCGATTCACATAGACTCTCTTCTCAAGTTTGGACTCGCGGCGGTAATCGTACTGCCGGTGACCTGGGCAGCTGCCTACCTCGTCAGGAGGATTCCCTATGCGGACAGGGTCCTCTAGT
>CAZHNH010000114.1:0-3977 GCA_964533695.1 uncultured Nitrosopumilales archaeon
TCCACCACGTATCTGTAGTAGATGCTGGAGCCGGCTGTCTCGCTGTGCCTCGAAATCCTGACCAGATCACCTGGCTTAGCCCCGACTTCCTTTGCGAGCGGGTCTGTCATCAGCATGTATGGAAGTTGGCTGGGAGAAGCATGGAACCTCTCGAGGACCTGCTGAGCTTCCTCCTTCGTAAGGAGTTCGTGTTTGGGTATAAGGAAGTGAGTGCTAATCTTGAAGGGAGCGACCTCGTCCTCCACCTTCTTTCGCCTGACAACTCGCTTCTCACCCGTTGCCTTCGTGGGCACTAGGTTGGTTTACCCCCATTCACAACTAATACTAACCGACGTGAACAATGCACTGCGCAGGGCCCAATGAAAGGCGAATTCCATCGCGTATTTAGACGTTTCTTATACGGAGCCGAACAGAGGTTCTGTCCATTTTACAGAACGCCTCCTGAATTTTCACGCCATCCAATCGCGGGACACAGTATGGAACTGAGAAAACTCCTAAGGGGAAAGGGGAGGAACCAGAATTTGTGACCAAGCCTTTTTTCATGGCTGGACTGGCGCTCATTCTCGGCGGGTTGGCTCCGATGCTGTTTGCAGATTCGTACGGTGTGTCATTGCAATACAACTGTTCTCCCCGTGGAAGCAGGGGTTGCCCATCGGGGTCGTCGGCGGCGAACCCGACCATCTTTTTGGGAGAAGTCGTTACTGTTGCAGTCGGAGTAGCTCTTGCTGTCATTGCGAAGCCATTCAAGCAGCTTCGCTCATCTTGACCTTACTCACATTCTGGGTTATTGTCGGCCACTTGTCGCTACCCTCGAACTTGATTCCACATCCGAGGGCAGGAGTCTCACCTTAAGCCCCTCATGTTCCCAAAACACTTTGTAGTCAACCTGGATTCCGAATGTGAGAGCAACGAATGGAGTGTAGAGCAATCGCCAGACCTAATCCCGACGCCTGTCCCGCGTTTGACAACGAGAACGTTCGCGTGGATGTGCCGCGGAATGGACAGAACCCGAACAGCCGAATCCGCTAACTTAGTTGTTCGCGCCTGGTTGAGCGATCTTGTTTTCTGGACAATGAACGGGGCTTGACGGAGCGATCAAACGGATATCGTCTAAGAGGACATATCACATAAGCCGAACAACGCTTGGTACGTAGACCTGCTCAGCTTCTGATGCACGTCAACGCATCACAAACGGTCAGCTGCCATTTCAAGTCGCGGTGATGGAGGGGGATACCGTGGGGAGCTTGCTACGTCTCTACCGACTCGGACTCGTATATGGGAGTGCCTTCGTCAGACCGCTGGACGGTCCTACTAAACTCACGGTAGAGGGTCCTCGTGATGGGACCCACTCCCCCAGTCCCTACCTTTGTCCCTCCTATTGTTACGACTGCTAATATCTCGGACTTTGTGCCTGCGAGAAAGACTTCGTCCGCGGTTGTGAGGTCGAACGGGGTGACATCACATTCCCGCACATCAAGCCTGAGCGCGGAACAGATGGAGATGATCCGGGCCCTGGTTATGCCATGGAGAATTCCTGCCGCAGAAGACGGCGTCGAGATCTTCCCACTCTTCACTAGGAAGATATTGGCAACACTTGCCTCGGAGACGAAGCCTCTCTGGTCGAGAAGAATCGCGTCATCAGCTCCTGCCTGGTTGGCTTCCAACTTAGCTAGTATGCTGTTGAGGTAGTTGAGAGATTTGATCTCGTGCGACGTTGCTGCCACCGAATCGCGCCTTACAGAGGACATGATTAGGCGCACGACTCTTGGCTCTTTCGGGCCCAGAGCAGAGTGCATCGGCTCTGCTATTATTATCAGGGTTGGCTCCTTGCAGAGAAACGGGTCCACCCCTAAATCCCCCGCTCCGCGTGTGACGACAAGTCGGATGTACGCGTCTCGCAACCTATTCCTCCTAAGTGTCTCCAGTACGGCCTTGGTCATGGCATCCTTTGTCAGCGGGATCTGCAGATGTATGCTCTTCGCTGAATCATAGAGTCTGTCCATGTGGTCTGAAAGCCTGAACACACTACCGTTGTACACCCTGATTCCCTCGAAGACGCCGTCGCCGTAAAGCAGGCCGTGGTCGAAGACCGATACTGTTGCCTTTGACTTATCAACGAACTTGCCGTTGACGTAGACCTGCAAGTCTTTCTCAGCCAATATACCGCGCCCCCGTGCCCGGTTTTAAAACCCTTGAGTCCTCAAAGACAAAACGACTGCTTCCTGTGGAGGAGGACTGCACCGGCCCGTTGCTTGAAAGCCCTTGAGGCCCTGACGGCAGGAGATTGTCCATCCTCCCATGCAAATTCATTGGGTTAGAAAGAGAACAAATTTCACATCGTCGTCTTTCTTGTGAGCTTCCCGAAGACGTAGGGTAGCACGCCCCCCTTCTCGATGTACCCCAACTCCGTCGCGTTGTCGACTCTACAGAGAACCTTGAACCTCTTCTCACCATCTTTCCCCCTGGCCACGACTTCCAGCACCTGTCTGGGCCTCGTCATGCCGGCTATGCCCTTGATGAAGAAGACCTCCTCCCCGGTAAGGCCGAGTTCACTCGCACTTTCGCGATCTGTGAATTGAAGCGGGAGAACCCCCATCGCGACGAGGTTGCTCCTATGAATCCTCTCGAAGTCCGCTGCGATAACCGCCTTGACTCCCAAAAGTTTCGGTGCCTTCGCCGCCCAGTCCCTCGAGCTTCCCATGCCGTACTGCTTTCCGGCGATGACGATTAGAGGGACGTGTTCGGCAGAGTATCGAATAGCCGCTTCGTATATTGTCATCAGTTGACCCGAAGGAAGATGCGTTGTAAGACCTCCTTCCTTGCCATGAGCCAGCAGGTTTCGAAGGCGTATGTTGCTGAACCCTCCCCTTACCATCACCTCGTGATTACCTCTCCGTGCACCATAGGAACTGAACTGAATCATGGTCACACCCTTACCGGTAAGATACTTCCCTGCAGGGCTATCGACCGCGATTGTACCGGCTGGCGATATGTGGTCCGTCGTCACCTTGTCCTCGAAAAGTGCCAATGCTCTAGCTCCGGAGATATCCACCTTGGCGTCGTCCGCCGAGTCGTCCGCTTCGAACCATGGAGGTCGCCTGACGTAGGTCGAGTCTTCGCTCCAATGATAGACGGAATCAGAGTATGAAGAAAGAGATTCCCATCGAGTATCCCCTTTCATGGCGTCGGCGTACCTCTTAGAGTAGAGGCTCGGACTCAGGGAGCGCTCGACTTCTGATTTGATTTCACCCAATGTGGGCCAGAGGTCCCTCAGGTAGATCGGACTCCCATCACTTTCCTTCCCGAGAGGTGTACCGTAGAAGTCGAAATCTATCTTTCCGGCGAGCGCATATGCTACCACGAGCATGGGGGACATGAGGAATGCCCCCTTTACGAGAGGGTGAATCCGGCCGTCGAAGTTCCTGTTTCCGGAGAGCACAGCCACCGCGTAGGTCCCTTCTTTCTTCACGGCCTCCTCAACGTCCTTGGGAAGAGGGCCGCTGTTCCCGATGCAGGTAGTGCATCCATACCCTACTAGAGCAAACCCCAGGGCGTCTAGGTAGCGCAACAAGTCTGAGTTCTTCAGGTAGTCGGTCACCACTGTCGAGCCTGGCGCCAGGCTTGGTTTGACCCAAGGCTTGACGCCAAGGCCTAGCTCCACGGCTTTCTTGGCGAGCAGACCTGCGCCAACCATGACAGTCGGGTTGGAAGTGTTTGTACAACTTGTAATCGCGCTTATTACGACGGCACCATCTGCGATACCATGACTGGGGATTAGTCCTTTAGGCTTAGTGGTCATGCCGCTCGTTTGTTCGCTCCCCACTCCGATTTTGGACGATTGTTGACTAATTTCTCCCGGGGCGGCTGAGAGAGTTCTAGTTGCACTATGCTCATCCAGAAGCTTCCTGGCGAACGTGGGGAGCACCCTGAGGGGGCGTCTCTCTTCGGGATTCCGAGGGCCCGCCACTGAAGGCTCG
>CAZHNH010000115.1:0-8951 GCA_964533695.1 uncultured Nitrosopumilales archaeon
GACGGTACACCGCTTCGATGACACCGCACCATAGACATGCCCCCCTTTCGATTTCATGAAGTCAACTTCAATCACGTCCTTGTCATTGCGAACCATCGCCAACAAGTCCTCAACCTGGCCCGGTTCGACCTGGAGCTCGAACAGGTGTTCGACGACGCTTCCTGGAAGAAGCTTCGAGTCGAGGACTTCGATGTTGGCCGCATATCTGTCAGCAGCAAGCCTGATCCATCCGTGCGGCTGTGGACATTCGAGGACGGCTTGTATCACGCCACTTGCGGGACAGTCCGATCCTATAAGAAATAATCCCTATACTTTGAGGGCCAAGCCTTAACCAAATCGTCCTCCGACAAACCCTGACCAGAGTTGGAAGCGATTAGGAAGAGGGGGAAAGCCGTTTCATCGGCCCAGGCAATGGCTGTTATTCTAATCCTTGCGCTGGCGGTTGGCACCGTCGCATACCTGGACACTTCGCAGACCCTTAGTGGTCAGATAAGCACCTTGCAGAGCGAGGTGAGCGCCCTGCAGGGAAAGACAAGCTCTGTCCAAACCACCGGTGGTCAGAACTCGTCGCAGTATCAATCGACCCCGACTACAAGGCACTTTTCCCTGATTGTGGCATATGCGCCCATCACGATTGCAACCAACATTACCTATGATGCGTGGACATTCAACGGGACCGTGCCAGGCCCTACAATCTGGGTGAATCAGGGAGATACCATATTCTTCACTTTGATCAATCCGACAACGGAAGGGCACTCGATTGACTTCCACGCTGCCCAGGTCGATTGGTCCACGGACTATGCGACGGTGCCGCCGGGCGGCTCAAAGACGTTCAACTTCACTGTGAACTACCCTGGAATCTTCATGTACCATTGTGGAACCGCTCCGGTAATCGAGCATATTGCAAACGGCATGTTCGGGGCAATCATCGTTAATCCCAGGTCACCTCTCCCAGCGGCAACGGGCGGCACCTACGTCCTCGTTGAGAACGAGTGGTACCTGAACTCCCTCCCTGGCTCTGACGGCCACTATTCGGGCAACCTCACGAAGATGCTCGCAGCAACTCCTACTTACGTCACGTTCAACGGAACAGCGTTTCAGTTCCAAAAGTCTCCACTACTGGTCGAACCCAACGAGCAGGTGAGGCTCTACATCCTCAACGCCGGCCCGAACCTGTGGGAGGCGTTTCATGTTATAGGAGCCATAATGGACACCGTCTATCTCGACGGAAACCCGTCGAATGTTGAGCATGGCATGCAGACATTGAGCATCCCACCATCAGGAGGGGCGATAGTCGACATGTACTTCCCCGACGCCGGGGGGGAGAACCCGTTCGTCAATCACGCCTTCGCCTATGCATCGGTAGGGGCGGTCGGTATTTTCAAGGTGGCGGCAAGCGCGACCTCAGTCAGTACGACTACATCCACAGTCACTTCCAGCACAGTCACTTCAGGGACCGTTAATGTGGCGATCAACTCTGGCTCTGCCCTCAACACGACCTCGACGTACTTCTCCCCGCGTACGATCACCGTCGTCATAGGCGTGAATAACACAGTCGTCTGGACTAACTTGGACAGCGCCGAGCACACTGTCACGGCGACAGACAGCAGCTTCAATTCCGGATTCATCCAACCTGGCCAGACATACACCCACACCTTCACCACGCCAGGCACATACACCTACTACTGCGAAATCCATCCGTGGATGAAAGGAACCGTCATAGTCAAGGAAGCGGGGTGACCGTGCTACGGGCGACTCCTCACGAGTTGTTGACCAGGCCAGGCGAACAGCCATCAAGAGAATAGTCTACGGATCGGCAGGCGTGCTTGGCCTTGTCGCTGGCGCTTATTTCCTGTTGTCGCGACACGTCATGGATGAGAGTAAGATCGACCCAGTCTCGTCCACCTCTCAGGTCGCGTCGAATTCGAGCGGTGTCGGGGTCTCGGTCCTGCGAGGAAATCCAACTGAGGTCAGCGTGAGGGTAGTCTACTTCGGAATGCCATTGACGGTGACTGGGACGAAGAAGGAGACGGTTGTTCTGCCTGCCCCCGCATACCTCTCCGACCTGAAGAACGCGCTCGTTAAGCTGCACCCCGGTCTCGAAACGATGTTCCAATCAATGCTGTTCTTGGTAGACGGCGTCTCAGCTAACGGGAATCCCCAGCTCGCTAACAACTGGGAGGTGGACATCCTCGCTCTTGGTGTGGGAGGCTAGTGTACTGTGCTGGGTCCGCGACGGGAAAGGTCGCGTCTTAGGAAGACCCTGTTCAATGCAGGCATAGCCGCTCTGCTTGTGATATAACCCAACCGATCCTGTCCAGATCATTTTGACTCAACACTCTGACGATGGCCTTCTGCGGCCAGCGCACGGGGGAAGACAAACCCCTCCTCGGCCCCCGCATGTTCATCGAATAGCACGTTCAGTTTAGCGCCCTCAGAGCTTAGGTCAGCGGCTTCCTTCGCTGCAAGTTCGGACACAATCTGCATGAGTCTGTAGATAGGTCTGTGCTGTTGAAATACTCGGATCTCCTTTTCCGCCCCCTTCATCCCTAGTTCATCGACAAGCAGGCGAAGGATATGGGCCTCCTCGTCGACGATATGCTGCCTAAACATTTCGTCAAGCTGTCTTAGGGAACGGGACGCATCTTCGAAGTCCTTTCGTTCAGCCGCCTGTTTCGTTCGCCGCAATCCTTCCTTCATCACCGCGTGTTCCTTGACAAGCACCTCAATGAGTTCGTCGATATGCAAGTTCCTCGGCAAGTACCTGGGCTCAGGCATGACGGGTAGGAGTGTTTCAGGCGTTATCAATCCATCTGTTTGTCATTGACTGGAATTCATTGACTGGAATTGTCTCCAATCGCAATCGAATCGCTTTAGTGCTGGTATCCCAGAGAGTTACCTCTTGACGAAAGAGACTTCGCAAGCAGACAAAGCGTGGGTGCCTGGCCAGAAACAGGATTTCGCTGCCCTAGTGGCATACCAACCCGGCTCGGTTGTCAGTCGCACAGTCATTAACCGCAGGGCAGGCACTGTGACGCTATTCGCCTTCGACAAGGGCGAGGGTCTGAGTGAGCACACCGCTCCATATGACGCACTGGTGTACATTCTTGAGGGCGGAGCTTCAGTGACTATCGATGGGAAGCCCAGCCGCTTGGAGGAAGGAGAAGGCGTGATATTGCCGGCAGAGAAGCCACATTCAATCAAAGCATCGACAAGGTTCAAGATGATGCTTACGATGATAAGACCGTAGCAGGCGAAGTGATCACCTATTCCCAGATTAATTGCCCTAGCCTGAGACGTCATGCCGCTTCACGTCCCTCTGGTAGTATTTCGCCCAGGCGTTGTTAATGGGAAAAGCCAGCCGCTTCCCGATAACCTTCTCAAGCCAGATGGGGACAAGGAATCTCCTGTTCGCGCTGAAGTACCCGTAGTACTTTTCGTCTCCCGTATCCTTCACAGCCAACACCTGCCGGGCGGCGAAGTCCCCGCAAAACGTCGCCCATGGGAGCCCGACGCACCCCAGGACGTGGTGAACCCAAGGAGCTTGCGGCTCCTTCAGCACGGTCGGGAGGAGGTCTCTCGTCATGTCTATCCTCCCCATCCAATACTGAATGAACTTGACACCGCTCAGGTTGGGGAATGTGCGCCTGAACCCGCCGATGACGTGGTCGATCACCCGCGCAGTCGTGGCGTCGTTCTTCGCATACGTCGTGAAGAGGCTCCCCCCGCCGAGCAGAAGCCTCTTGGTCCCCGTGAGCCGAAAGTAGGAATAGATTAGATCCGAGTCCCAGCACTGCAGGGGCTGGTCTGGGAACAGCCCTCTCTGCTCGCCCTCGCTGAGCGGCTCCGTTATCGAGAGAAACGTCTGTTCGTGGTAGACGTTCCAGAAGTAATCGCTCAAGGCGGGGCTCGGCTTGTCGGCACAGAAGATGATCTGGTCGGCGGTGACCGACCCCATGTGGGTCTTCGCGGTGTGACCCGAGAACCCCACGACCTCTGACGACTCATAGATCTTCACGCCACCATCAAGGAGCGCTCCCTTGAGCCCCTGGGCGTATCTGAGCCCATCGACCCCGTATGTGTCCTCGTATCTTATGGCGGAGGAATAGCCTACGGAACGCAGCACAGAGCCTAGTTCGCTTCCTTCGTAGATCTTCGACCCATATCCCAGGTTCCTCCTCGATTCCGCCTCCTCCTTGACCGCCTTGACCCCGCTTCGTCCTTTACCCAGGAAGAGGCTGTCCTGCTTCTGGAGGTCGCAGTCGAACCCACCTGACTTTATCAGATAGAGCATCTGCGAGATGCCTCTGACCGGGACCTCCCAAAGATCCTTGGCACCCTGGACGCCGAAGCGCCTTACCAGCTGGGAGAGCTCTAGCTCGCTGTCGGGTGTCAGGAACCCCGCGCTCTTTCCCGTCGAGCTTCCGCCGCAGATGTTCTTCTCAAGGAGAACCACCTTCTTCCCCGAACCTGCAAGGCGAGAAGCCGCAGCCAACCCCGCTGCTCCTCCGCCTATCACCAGGACGTCGCACTTCAGGTCCTCCCTCAGGGGAGACTGGATGGGCCGCTTCGTACCGATGAGGGTAGTGTACCACCAGTTCTGAAGGAGCA
This sequence comes from uncultured Nitrosopumilales archaeon, assembly GCA_964533695.1. Lineage (GTDB taxonomy): Archaea > Thermoproteota > Nitrososphaeria > Nitrososphaerales > Gagatemarchaeaceae > UBA183. The sequence goes on from CAZHNH010000115.1 coordinate 4,612, forward strand.
AGTCTGCCTACCTCTCCTGTTCCTCTCCTTCCGGAGACTGAGTGGCTGCCGGTCCGTACCTCGGACCCTCGACTACTGTCTCGTCCTCGACCTTGCGCTTGAGGACTCGCATCAGGTCTCCCTGGGAGAGATAGCCGACGAGATTCCCCTCTCCGTCAACGACGACCAGGAAAGAGACGCTACGCAGAGCCATTATTCTCAACACTTCGTAGGCGAATTCGTCTTGGGATACCCGTTCGAAGTTCCTCTTGCAGGCTTCTCCCACCGTGACGGGGTGGCCAGCGGAGGCTGCCACGCCGACGTCCTCTCTTTCTATGATGCCAATCGGTTTCTCCTCTTGAGTGACCACGAGCCGCTTCCTCAGCCTGAAGGGATGGTCGCGGCTGGACATTTGTTCGTGGAGAGAGGCGATTGTCTCATCGGCGTCGACCGACGCCGCCGGAGAAGACATGAGGGTCTTCACCCTGACCTGCCGTAGTGGGATGTACTCGTAGAAATGCCTGACTCTCAGCCCCCTTCCAGCCAACCTCTCTGTCATGAGCGACTCGTCCATCAGGGCCTCTCCCACGAGCTCGGCGATTACGACCGTTACAATCACAGGTAGGACACCCTGGTAGTCCTTTGTCACCTCAAGCGCGAAGACTATGGAAGTGAAGGGCGCACGCGAAGCCGTCCCGAAAACGGCAGCCATTCCGGCGACAGCGAAGACTGCGGGGACCACCCCCAATCCTGGGTCGGCGGAGACGGCCCACGACCCGAACAGGTACCCCATCGAACTCCCGATGATGAAGAGTGGGGCTAGTGTCCCGCCCGAAGTCTGGGAACCCATCGCCACGAGCCATGCAGCTGACTTGGCTGCTATGAGCAGCACCACGAGTTCTACGACGTACTGTCCGTTCAGGACGCCCGTGATCACATTGTATCCCACACCGAGCACCTGCGGGACAGCCAAGCCTATAGCACCGACGGCAAGTCCGCCTATCGCAGGAAGCCAGGGCTGCCCCAGCCTTGCCTTCCCGAGCAGACCCTCCGTCTTGTAAAGGCCCTTCGTAAGAAGGGAACCGAGTACCCCACAGATCAGACCGAGGCCGACGTAGAAGGGGAGTGAGTCGAGACCCCCGAAGCCGTAGGCAGGGGTCTGGAAGAGTGGCCGTGGGGAAATGAGGTAGATGTGCAACCATGCCCCGATCGCCGAGGCGATTGCGACTGGGACGAGAGACTTCGCCCTGAACTCGAACAGAAGGAGCTCGATGGCAAGCAACACCGCCGCAATGGGGGTTCCGAAGACGGCGGCCATCCCGGCTGCGGCGCCCGAGGCGAGGAGAATCTTCCTCTCGGAGCCGGTCATGCTTATCGTCTGTCCCAGCAACGAACCGAACGCGCCTCCCGTCTGGATAATCGGACCTTCGGCCCCGAACGGCTGCCCTGACCCGATTGTGACTGCGGCCGAAAGCGCCTTGAGCACACCGACTTTAGGTTCAATCTTGCTCCGATTCAGCAGCACTGCCTCCATCGTCTCTGGGATCCCGTGGCCAACGATCTTGGTCGAGCCGAATCTGATCAACAAACCTGCAACGAGCCCCCCTACCGCCGGGAGCAGAATCGCCAAGACCCCGAGGCTGTTGAACTCAGGGGAAGAGAACGAAAAGTCCAGCCTTTGGTAATAGAAGAGGTTAGTGACGAACCCTATGAGATGGTAAAGCGCGTAGGCGATGAATCCGGCCGCCAGCCCGATGATGCCCGCCAGGAAAGTGAGGAGCCAAATCCTGGACTCTTCGCGCTCTAGAATCGTTTTCTTCTTGGTTGCCGTTTGGGCTGCCGCAGTAATGGCCTTCACGGCATAAGGGTTCTACCTAACTAGTGTTAGGTCGATAGAGGCACGTGTCAGTCATGGTTTTAAGACAATCCTGCAACAGTGTTCGACCTACCCATTGGAACTAATAGAAGCGTCGATAGTCGCCAGGGGTCACCAGCACTGGATAGAGACAATCACCCGGCGTCACCAAGCGAGGCTGAGGATCCTCCGCTCGAAGAGGTCGAAGGGTCGATACGGCGTGTTGCAACTGATTGAAGTAATCGTCGACCAAAAGTCGAAGCGGGAACTCCTCGAGGAGATCAGAGCCGACCCCGAAGTCTCAGAGCTCGCGATTACAAACTCCAGCCAGGGGAGACTTGTAGGACTGATAAGGGCAAAAGGCCTGATAATGCGATGCATCGCAGATTCAGATTGCTTTCTGGTCTCTGCCTCGAACGAAACGGGAACAGAAATCGAATGGAGAGTGCTAGGGACAAAGAAATCGTTGAAGGGCCTGCTGGAAAGGTTCGCCAGGAGATCAGTAGATTACAGGATTGGCACAATCTCGGAGGTCAAACCCAGGCGAGGGCTCACTCCCAGGCGAGAATGGCTCCTGCAGGCTGCCTTTGAGAGGGGATACTTCGACTACCCGAAGGGCATCCGCATCAGGGCATTGGCCAAGCAACTGGGAGTCTCTGGGCCGACGCTATTCGAGTCACTGCGCAAGACCGAACGAAAGATTCTCGAGAGTCATTTCGAGGGCAGTCAACTGGTGACCAGCGAGTCTCTTTTGAAAAGGAATCTTCACCTCGACTCGATTTCATGAATGAATGAGCTCCTGACGAGCCTAGTTTAGCCGCAAAAGAATAATCGTCAGCATGAATCCTAAGTTAGGCGTTCTGATTTGAGGAAGCGTATAGAACATGATGCGCTTATTTAGTTTCTACAAACAGGCAGAGCGCGACTGAATTGAGTAGTAGGCCAGCAGACCTTGGGAGCCTCAAGGAGGGAAGCTACATTATTCTGGATGGGGAACCATGCAAGATTGTGAGCCGTGAGCATTTCAAGCCGGGGAAGCATGGGAGTGCGAAAGTCAGACTCGTTGCTATATCGATAACGACGGGATCGAAAAAGAGCTACGTTTCACCGGCTGAATCAAGAGTTGAAGTTCCCATGATAGACAAGCGTTCGGGCCAAGTCACTTCTATCATCGACAACACGGTTCAGCTGATGGATTTAGAGACCTTTGAGGTCTTCGAAACCCCAAAACCATCCGCTGAAGAGATGGCCGAGTTGAACGGAACACTTGGACCCGGGACAGAAGTCGAATATTGGTTGATGCTCGGCAAGACCAAGATCATGCGTGTGAAAGGAAGCTCGTAGTGGATTAGGTCGACGAGAGCCATATGAAATCTGTCTTCAATTGCGGGATGGGACCGAGTTTGCGGGTAAGCACTGATAGGCGCTTCTACCGAAGCATTTGCAATTTGTGGTTGTGTAGCCAGAGAAATTTGGAGTCTCTGACAGGGTATAGAATTGCCTTTTTAGATGGGGAACAAGGAGGATGGATATCATGAATCAGTCGACACCAATGCAATGCGTGACCATCCAAGACAACCTCACGCCAAGGGGTTTGTGCTGCCATATCCCGACTCTGTTCACCCGGGCCAATGTTCGAGGAGATTCCCCGCCAAGTCTGGTTGGGAGTTGACAAGCATGACAGAATCAGTGCAAGAACCCCGAATGCAAGCCAAGGTATGCCCAAAGTGCGGAGCAGCAGCTGAGCGGCTTTACAGGACTCCACGGGGTCTAAGATGTGCCGAATGTGTAAGAAAGATGGATTCATCTGGACTGGGATTCCAGTAGACACATAAATCTACGGGAATAGTGTATCTCTAGGCGTCCCAGGGCCCAATATGGATAAGGCGTGAACGCTTCGTTGAAGGCTACAATAGTGACATACGCCGACGAATTCGCTAAGAAAGAAGCCCAAGAGTTGGCCAAGGCTGCTGGCTACTCGGTCCAGGCGGTGATTGGGTTAAAGCAGATAGTGAGATCGGAGTTCGGGGTTGGGGAGGGCAAGGCAGAGGAACTTGCGGAAACTGTAAGCGAAAATGGTTCTGAACTACTGATCATTGATGAGAGTTTGACTTCTGCACAGGCGAATAACCTTGCCAAAACGACACATGTGGAAGTCATCGACCGGGAAAGACTCATTCTCAATATCTTCGCACTGCGTGCAGCGACCACCCAAGCCAAGCTTCAAGTTCAGCTCGCAGAATTGCGTTACGAGTTGCCTCGGACTAAGGACTCTGTGCGCAACTCAATTGCAGGTGAGAGGGCTGGCTTCATGGGGATAGGAGAGCTGGCCGTGGACGTCAAATTCAAGGCATTGAGACGAAGAATGGTAACGGTCAAGGAGAAGCTGGCTCGGGCGGAAATGAGCAGATCACTCCAGAGAAAGGAACGTATGAAGCTCGGCGAACCGCTGGTATCCCTTGCTGGGTACACAAGTGGTGGAAAGACGACACTTTTCAACAGGCTG
>CAZHNH010000116.1:0-14334 GCA_964533695.1 uncultured Nitrosopumilales archaeon
ATCGCGTGCCACGGGAGATCAAGGACAAGGACGAGTTCACGAAGCTACTCAACAAGGCGACGGAGATTAGGGTTGTAAGGTCAGGCGATGATGCCAAGGTTAAACTCCGAACCGATAGCGTGCTCTACACGTTCAAGACCACCTCGGAAGAGGCGGACTCCCTTACCAAAGGGACAAAGACACCGGTCCAAGAAATGGGTCAGACGAAGTAAAACAGTAGGACGAGAACCCCTAGCAGCATAGGGATTGGGAGCCCAGGCAGGAGCCTTCGTCTAGAGAGCAAGAAGAGAGTCGCCAGAACCCCCACATCAATGACCGCCAATGTGGCGAATGATGCTCGTGCAGCGCTAAATGCCGCCCCGGATGAGACAGGGGAAACAAGTTGGGCAATGGGCAATGACGGGAGCATAGTGTAGAACACGACGTCACCCAGGCCCAGCGTGAATTCGCCCGCTCTTATCGACATCCCTACGAGAGCTATCTTCTCGCCAGTGCCGATGAGTGACTTTAGCGGTCCCTTGAACACCGCATAGATATCATATATAGAGAAAGCCACCGGTAGGAGGAGTGCGGTCGCGAGGGGCAGCGTCGCGAAAAAACTTCCCACCTCTGCGCCCACAAATGCTATCACGGCTGTCGACAGCCACACCCTGTTCTTCACGAAGATAGTGTAACCGATGAGCACAACGACCCCTGCCGAGACCGCAAGGTCGGCCGCGAGTTCCGCTCCTTGCCCGGCGACTGGCGCCAGGTACTGGAAGAAGATGCCGTCGCTTGTGATGAACGTGAGGAAGAATGAAGATATTGCGAGTGAGAGGAAGACCACTGCTTTGAACGAGTTGACCTTCTTTCGCCTAAGCAGTCCAAGCAGTACTAGAGTGGCAGCGAAGGCAAAGCCGACGTAGAAGATGACGTTGACCGCGGATCCGGTAGCACCAGACCCTCCGGGGGAGGCAGGCGGCCCTGTCGCCTGATAGGTAGGGAGGTTCTCGAGCGTAATCAAGAGCGCAACAATCTGGATAACAATGACGACCGCAAGGGCTACCGCCAAGTTGACCGGAGTGACCCGTTTTTTCCCGTCAGTCTCTTCGCTCAAACCTGGAATTCTTGGCCCGGCATCGCAGCCATCGCCTCGACTCCCATCGTCGCGTGCAGTTCGTCCGCGAGTGCCAGACACGACGCCTCCTCGCCGTGAACAGTGAGGAACCTGGGCGAGCCTCCGATTCCTTTCAGGTCGCTCAGAAGGGACGACCTCCCGCTGTGCGAGGAAAAGTCGAATCGCCTAACTTCCGCCTTCACCTTGACGGGCTTTCCTCTGTAGATCGTGAGACCTTTATCGATGAGAGTCCTTCCTGGCGTTCCAGGAACCTGAAAGCTGACTATCGCAATCCCATTCTTCTCGTTCATGGAAAGATGTTCGTTGTAGAAAATCGAAGCCCCCCCAACCAGCATCCCTGCTGGCGATATGATGACGCCGGGCTTCCTGACCAGCCTCCTGCGTTGGGTCCAGCTCGTCACCTCTTCTATCGATTCAAGCATACGCCTCAGGGCGGTTGCATCCTTCAAGTACTCCTGATACCGGAGCAGTATCCCGTTCACCTTGAGAGCCATCCCATCCATAGCGATTGGATGCCTGAAACCGCTCTTGACCAGTGTCATCGCTATCTCCTGGGCTCTGCCCACTGAGAACGCAGGCACCAACAGAACTCCTCCTCGCTCCACTATCTGTCCGGCGAAATCTAAGAGTTCGCTCTCTGCCTTTGACCTGTGAGGGTGATCTGCTGTAGCGTAGGTGCTCTCGGTGATGACCATGTCTGCTTGTCCTAGATTCTTCCATGATCCTCCGAGGAGATTGGTTTCCTCACCGTTGATATCGCCGGTGTAGAGCAACCGCTTCGAACCAGCTTCCACAGCAATGACAGCGGACCCAGGGATGTGCCCAGCGTCATAGAAGCTTATAGTGAAGTCACCCACTTGGAAAGGCTCCATGTATCCGTGATTGACTGTGTTCGAGTTCATTGCCATCAGGTCAAGAAACTCGAACGGGAGATATTGGCCAGATATCTTAATGAAATCCTGAATCAGGATATTCGAGAGTTCTGAGGTGACAGGCGTGGCATGCATCTTCATATTGCCAGTGAGAAAGTGTAGCGGCGCAGCACCTGAATGGTCGAGGTGGGCGTGGCTCAGCACGATTGCTTTGATGTCTTTTGGTGGCACGTGCATCGGAAAGCCCGGCACCTTCGTGGTGAGGGCCCCATAGTCGAGCAGGATCTTGCTTTCTCTGTGCGAGACCAGAAAAGCGGAGCGACCGACCTGCCTGGCGGCTCCCAGCACCTTAATCTCCAATAACGAAACTCTTTGAAAGGCGAGCTTGGGGTTCGGTCTTTAAGCCTTTCCATCACGAAATCATGCTGACGATGCGAATTATGACATTTCTGGTTGTTCTCTCCTTTGAACTCATCCTTCGTCGTGTCATCGATGTGAGTCGGTGAGACTCCCTCTATGAGTGCATCACTGTACTGCGGCTTGTCCTTTCTCAAGCCGGCGTCAATCCTGTCCATCGCTCAGAAAATACTTCCTTCCGAGAGCGTATGTATTTTGGTCCTTCAGGTAAGACTGGGCAATTCAGCTTAAAGACCACAATTGAAGAGGGTCGGGGAGATTGGGTTTCAGGATTCTCCCAGATGGTTCGAAGCTCCAAGGTGGCACACTCATTGCTGGCTTTCATGGCATAGGCGCCACAGGTTACTGGACGGTGAAGTTTCTCATCACAGAGCTAAAGGCGGAGAGGCAGCTGTTTATCGACTATGACTATGCGCCGGCGGTCGCTTCGCAGGCCGAAGGCCGAATCGCGACGCCTTATGAGGTATATGTCTCGGGAGGGCTCGCGTTTTTGAAGGCAGAGGTCTCTCCAATCCGGGAAAGGGAGAACGAGTTCTACAAAGAGCTCGCGACCTGGATGATGGGCTCCGGAGTTGGAGAGGTCGCACTCATCGGGGGCTTAGACGAAGGGCTGAGAAACGACGAGAACTCTTACAAGGTGGCGATGACCAGCGCGCTCATCTTGCGCGGAGGGCTCCCAGGTGAACCGCTCATTGAAGAGGACAGGATGATAGTGGGGCCAGTCGCATCGCTGCTAAACGCATTCGAGATGAACTCCTTCCCCGCCTACGCGGTGCTTGCTTATTCGAACACGGAGAGAGTGGACCCCAGAGCAGCCGCGACGGCAGCTGATTTCCTTTCGAGAAAGTACGGCTTCAGGGTGGACACGGCTCCGCTAATCAAGGGCGCCGAGGTGATCGAAGGTGAGATGAAGATGATCGAAGAGAAGGAGAAACGACCCGCCGGATCCGTCTACTCCTGAGCTTTCCATCTGTCCCCGAGCGCCTCGTCTTCCTCCTCTTCCCGTCCGATTCCTTCCTCACCGAGGCGTATCCTAGCCTGCGAAGCACTGCTGCGGCCTCCCTGGTTTGACCTTCGACTGCATCGCTCGTAAGCGGAGTCATAACGACCTGTGTAAACGGATACACAAAATCCAACTCGGCGGGATAAACCCCAAGGGTAGGATGAACTCGATAGCGGTCAACTGACCCGCCAATTGAGCCATACGGACTCCCTTCGTGCTTTCGCGTCCTGCCCGGTGTCCGAATCCAGAGCTTCTCGACCGGGACTGAACCCCACTTTGAGACTAGAGCCCTCTTTCCATGTGGCTGTGACTTCAGGACCTTGGAGAGTCTCTCTTGGGCCGCGAGCAACTCGGGCCTTCGAAGATCCTCGGTCGACCGAATCAACAACCCTCGGCCCTTAAGGAGAGGCGTTCCTTCCACCAACAGATGGCTACGCCGGGACAACTCGGCGAAGGCTTCGCGCAGTCTGGGGTGAGACATAGACCTCTCCTCGACGAGGTCCCAAAGCCTCCCTTCCACGATTGCCTCCTTGCACGCCTCGAGCTCTTCTCTCAGCAAGTAGAGATTGTGAATAGACAGGCGCTTCACCCTTTCCTGTTCATCTATCTCCCTGAGTTCGTTTACGGTGGTCTTCGAACAGACTGCGCAACTGCAGGGGAGATACTTCATGGCATCGAGGCTGAGCACTCCCCCACGACTCATGTACCTCCCGCTCCTTGCGAAAAGGATGTAACTTGCGGAATCGAATGTATCGCAGCCCGTGGCGACTGCCAGCGACATGGTGAGCGGGTGTCCGGCCCCGAAAAGGTGCAGGGGCATCGAATAAGGGATTGGCCCCCTGGCGGCGAATATCATTCTAACGAGGTCAGCGAACATGTAGTTTTCCATCACCTGGACAGGGCTCCCAAGCGCGAGAAACTCGAAGCCCGCCTTCCAGAGAGCAGTTGCCGACTTGGACACCAGGTCCTCGAAGAGTCCTCCTTGGACCGGTCCCACCCACGTGGTCTCCTTAGCGCCGTACTCTCTGAGCGTGGCCGCAGCGTTATCCCGGCTGTATGTTACGGACTCTATTGCCGCCTTCCTTGACTGGGGGTATCCAGTTGGCCTGTCAAGGGTCACCGCGATATCGGAACCGATGTCAGCCTGGAAAGAGGCGACATCCTGATAACCAATTCCGATGTCTCCGTATTCAAGAACCTGGTAGCCCCCCGAATCTGTCATCAGGATTCCGTCGAAGTCCAACATTTCATGAATTCCGCGTCTGATCGCCTCGTCCTTCCTCCTAGAGCGAATGATGTAGGAGTTCGTCATCAGGGCACTAAACCCCATCGACTTCAGCTCCTTCGTGGAGACCGCTTGGCTAACGGGGTGAATCACTGGAAGAAGACAAGGAGTCTCGATAGACTTCCCACTGGTCCTGACCACACCGATTCTGCCGAGTAGGTCTGTCTCCTTTACTTCGAAGGAAAACGGCATCTGAGTCGGCCCCTTCTTTCCGTTATTAAATCCCGTTTCCTTGCCGGCAGACTTGAATCAATCGGGTCACGAATGTCCTTTTCAGCCCTACGGGCATAACCTGATTAACGCCGCCATGCAACTCTCGTGGTCGGCGAATATGAGCAGGGTTGCTGATGTCAAAACGAGGATTTCCTCAGTGGAACTCCTTGCTACTCTGAAGAACAGCTATAGCTACAAGGATCTTTCAGCCGCCCTGGATCTCTCTGCGCCGATTTTGAGCAGGTACGTGAGGGGTCATGTTCTACCGAGTGCTGCAAGGTCAGAGAAATTCATCGCCACATTCAGGGAGAAGCTCCTCAGGAAGATGATTATCGACGAAGTGAATGTAAGCGCAGACGGCTCATACGACATAAGTTCAGTCGTGTCAAATGTGGGTCTACTCAGGCAGATCGCAAAAGTCGTCTACAGTGAGTTCAGCCTCGTCTCCGTCGACAAGGTGGTGACTATGGAGGTAGACGGAGTACCGCTTGCGACCGAAGTCGCCGGAGAGTTCAACGTGAGCCTTGCGGTTGCTAGGGACGAGAGGGACTTAGGGATTCAGGAGTTCCTCGAGCAGAAGGCTGTCTACTCGCCTTCGACGGTGAAGTATCTTTACCTCCCGAAGTCGGCACTCCGGAAGGGGGATCACGTCCTCATCGTTGATGATATGATCCGCTCTGGGACTACCATCGAGGCACTCACAATCCTGGCCGAGCGCTCTAAGGCCAAGATCGTAGGGATTTTCGCCATAGCGTCGGTCGATCAGGCGATGCCCAAGCTGAAGGGGAGACTGGGACTGACATGCCCAATTGAATCCCTGGTGACCCTCGAGCAGAAGGCAAGGCGGTATACCTACTAGTGGGGAGCTTCGACGTTGAAGAATCCGACCTCGGTCTCCATCGACGCGTCATTCGTCTCGGAGGCTATTCCACCCAGGCGGAAGGACTCACACAAGAGGATGAACGGCACGGTCTGCGTCGTGGGCGGGAGCAGGCTCTACCACGGCGCTCCATTCCTCTGCGCGATGGGTGCGATGCGCTCCGGTGTCGACTTGGTCTTCGTTGCCGTTCCAGCTCAGATTGCCCCCTCGGTTAGAGCGCTCTCCCCAGACCTCATCATCGTCCCCCTCCCTGACTCGAAGCTGACCCGGGGAAACGTGTCGAAACTCAACGCGTGGGTTAAGGACGTCGATGTCTTCGCTGTCGGACCGGGTCTAGGTCCTCAGAATCCAAACGAATTGGCCCATGCGGTAGGCGAGCTCAAGGGTAGCTGCAAGGCTCTTGTGCTCGATGCAGACGCGCTTCGACCGGAGGCTCTGAAATGTGTCAGAAATACGAGGGCAGTCGTGACCCCGCATGGAATGGAGTTCAGAAGATTCTTTGGAAGAGAGCTTCCTTCAAGTCTTGAAGACCGTGTCTCGGTCGTAGTATCATGCGCGAAGGACGCAGGTCTCACCGTCCTCCTAAAGGGGCCTACTGACATAGTTTCAGACGGGGATAGGGTGGGACTCAACGTTACCCACTCCCCAGCTATGACGGTTGGAGGGACGGGCGACGTGCTGACCGGGATAACTGCAGGTCTCCTTTCCAGGGGGGTTGATCCCTTCGAGGCAGCCTGCGCTGCCGCGTTCATAAATGGTTCAGCAGGGGTAGAGTCCGTAGGGAAGTTGGGTCTTCACATAGTGGCATCTGATGTTGTAAATAATATTGCAAACGTAATGAAAAAGTACGACAGAACTATCTGAATTCTGTTTTGAAGAGTCGGCCACGATTTGGCTCGACCAACATATGGCTCCCCATGTTACGATTCGCTGATACGTAAACGATCGTTCGAGCTGCAATCGTTTTATCGGTTGATTCCAGAGGCGTCGCTGTTTCATGACGAGGAGGAGACCGGGGCTTCAGCGCAAATGGGGGTACGTGGTGAACTCCCTTCAGGAAATCATTCTGTCCTATGAGGAGGCGTCCAGCATCATATCCCTCTATGCCGACAGGTGGATGAGGGCACGTGCGGTGTCATTCGCTGTCAGGAAAGGTTCTCTCGTACTTGACCTTGGCGCTGGTCCCGGGGTCATGTCAAGACTCGTTGAGTCCAAAGGCGGTGAGCCTGTCTTGCTCGACGTTTCACAAGCGATGCTCTCTGCCTCTCAATTCCCAAACAGGGTAAGAGGGACGTTTGAGTTTCTGCCATTTCGGACCGGGGTGTTCGACTCTGCGGTGTCGGGGTTCGCCTTGAGAGACGCACACGACCTCTACAAGGCAATTGGGGAGCTCGCGAGGACGATAAAGCCTGGAGGGAGGTTCTCCTTCTGCGACCTGGGGAAACCCGACTCGAGACTCCTCGCCCTCTTAGTGGCATTCTATCTAAGGACTATGCCCGCAGTCATCGGCCTGGCTACCGCCGGTCGACCTGGGGTGCTATACGGTTCCATATTTGACACCTACATCCTCGCCCCCCATAACTCTGAACTCAAGAAGGCCCTTTCTCTCCGGTTCGAAACAGTCGACATAATGGAAACTCAACTTGGCGGCTCCATTGTGGCCGAGTGCGTGAAAAGGTTCTAAACTTTCTTCGAAAGGGCGGTGAGCAGTGTTTCGGCTTCGGATACCGGGATGCTGCAACCCGCTGCTTTTCTGTGTCCCCCCCCATTTCCCCCAAGCCCTGCAGCAATCTTATCGACTGCCCGGCCCAGATGGATCCTGCACTCCGATGTCGACCTCAGGCTCACCTCGTACCAGCCCTGCTGCTTCTCTCTCAAGGCGACGCCTACTGGGACTTGAAAGGCGCCTATCAGCAGTTTCGCAACGTTTCCAGTAGAGTGCTCCGAAGTCGTCATGTAAGCCAGCCTACCCATCCTCTTCCCTTTTCCCCTGACGATCCCCATTAATCGAGTGACTTCAGCAAGCTGGTCCACGGCAAGTGACGGGACGTCTGTGATCTCGTGCGGCTGCTTCATTCTTGACAGCTCCGAAACGATCATCTCTGGGAAGCCTTCCTTCACGCCCTTCCTCCCGAGCGCGTAGGCGAGCATCGTTGCCTCTAAGAGAACAAACTGTCTGTCTGCCTTCTCCATCAGCGCTATCGCTGAAGATGAATTGTCCATGTAGTCTGTGACGGCCCCACAAAGAGCTATCAGGCGCGCTCCCTCCGGGAGGGAGTCCTTGAAAGTGAGATATGCGAGCATGCTGGCGCAATCCCCTTCGTCATGCACGAGGTTGATGCCGAGGCTCCTAAGCCTGGCCTTCGTCTGTTTCGTCATGAAGTGATGGTCGATGTATGTTACTTCCGCGCGTTTGGCGATCCTCTCCAGCGCTTTGAGGAAGCCGCCAAGGTTCGCGTTGTCGGCCCCGAGGTCGCAGAGGAAGAACCTTTCAACCCCTGCCGGCACCCTGTTCAGATTCGCGATCAGGTCGTCATAGTCGGACAGGAGTACTTCGGCCCCCGTGGCTGCTGCCACAAGTGAAGCCGCCCCGAGTCCGTCGACATCTTTTACGTGAGAGATGCAGAATGCCTTCAATCAGTGGGCAACCTTACGGGCGGCGATTTAAGGAAACCTAAAGGCCGCCTGGGAGCGAAGCTGTGAGGGAAGTTTGGAGAGGAATCGCTTGGGAGACCAGGCCAATTCGTGTGCGTGGACAGGCCGACTCAATCTGAAGAAAGCTGACTCAAATCTGAACCACAATTCTAGCCTTCACTTTGTCATACCACGCCCTTCCCATGGCTTCGGTGTTCAACGCGGCACTTACCCGCCCCTTGAGATCTACCGTGATTATTCCTGCCGTGCCTTTACCGCTGGCCTCCGTGATTAGGTTGATCGCGCGCATGGCTGCCCGCTCTGCGTTGCCTCTCGACAGAAACTGGCATGCCCTGTAGCAGAGCGCGTTCCTGATTATCTCCTCACCAGTTCCAGTTGCGCAGGCCGCCCCCGCCTTGGGGTCGGCATAAAGTCCGGCTCCGATGATGGCGGAGTCTCCCACCCTGCCTGGGAGCTTGAGCCACATTCCGCCGGTGCTCACTGCGGCTGCGGGTACTCCCTCGGAGTCAATTGCCACTGCGCCGACAGTGTTTCCCTCTTGGATGCCATGCCAGAGTTCTATCTTCTTGCTCCCCTCCGTACCCTCCGCGGCCCTCTCTCTGAATCTAGTCCGAGACATCGGAGAGGGGAGAACCTTCTCGGCTGGGAGTCCAGCAGCTTTCAAGTAATCCCTACATCTTTCGCCGGCTATCAGAATGTGCGGCGTATTCTCCATGATCCATCTTGCTAGGCTGACTGGATGGTAGGTGCACGTCACCACTCCGACGCCGGCTCCCATCCAGCTGCCTCCTCCCATTATCGCAGCGTCGAGCTCGACCTTTCCCTCGACCGTGAGGCAAGCGCCCCGTCCTGCATTGAATGCGCCGCATTCCTCCATGTACTTGACCGCAGCCTCGACGGCGTCCAACGATGACCCCTTCCTAATTACGTCCATCCCAGATTCGACTGTCCTGCGGAGCTCTCCTAACCTCTTGTCGTCAGGCGCGTACTTCCCGCTTCCGGCTCCTGCGTGAACGATGAGCGATGGTTTCAATTCAGTCACGCTTTAACTCCCTTATCTTGTTCTCTCTTTGCAGGGCTCGACGGACCACCCTATTTATTCAAACCCCATTTCGTTCGTTTACTATCTGGTTGAGCCCATGCGAAGGATTCTATTAGGCAATTGGCCGGAGGAATGGAGCGTTGATCAGCGCACCGAAGGGGGTCCTCCGCCTTGCAGCCCTCAAGCTGCTCTCTGGATCTTCAATGTCTGGCGCTGACCTAACAAAAGAGATTGGGCGCGTGACCGAGGGTGAATGGATGCCAGGACCAGGGTCAATCTATTTGATTCTCGGGGAACTCCAGAAGAACGGACTCATAACCGAACTTACAAAGAGAGAAGGAAACGAACGGAGGTACATCATCTCTGGGAAGGGGAAGGCAGAGCTAGACAGGATGGCACAGGCCACGGAAGCGGATGTGTCGAGGCAGCTCAGATTACTCGCCGTGTACTCGCAGCTAGCGGGCAACACAGAGCTCGAGCGGAAGGTCAGATCCGTTGCCGACGGTCTGTCTCGGGAAAAGGATCAACGTACGGGGTGATCTCTCAGCTCCGATTGCACGTTTTCCCAGCTCTGGGAAAGAAGACTGACTGAACACAGGGAGTTGGCACCCGCGGCGTCTGGTTCAGTGATTGAAGCGCGATGAGGGTCCCCGCGAGGTACTTCGAAAACGTCATCACCGCCTGCGCCGCTGCATCGACACGTGCCAACCTTAACTAGTCGTAGGAGTCGGCACCAGAAAGCGGGATGGAGAAAGCGAGCCTTAGTTGGAAAAGCTAGGGATTGAGCACATCGGCAAGGAGTTGAGGCATGGCGTTCCATTCGTCACGTTCACACTCTGGCTGGGAGCCAACCTAACAATAGCAGACTTCGCTTTGGGCTACCTGTTCTTCGGGCTCCCGGTGTCGAGCATACTCGTCGCCGTCGCTATCGGAAACTTGCTCGGAGGGCTGATGGTCGGGCTCATGTCTGCAATGGGGCCAGTGTTTGGCTATCCCCAGATGATGATATCGAGGGCAGTGATGGGAAAGAAGGGGAACCTTCCTTTTGCAGCGGCGAACTGGATAAGCACTGTCGGGTGGTTCACCGTCAACATCATCCTTGGAGGCTTCGCGCTGCAGCTCGCGTTCGGCCTTCCATTCTATCTTGCCGCGGCGATTTTGGTGGTCGCGGATGTGATCCTCGCCCTCTATGGCCATGACATCATACACCTCTTTGAGAAGATCATGTCGATAGTTCTCACTTTGATGTTTGCGGCAATCGTCGTCATCTCTTATGGAAAGTTCGCGACACAGCTCCCCGCCTACGAGCACCTGTCTTCAGTCTCTTTCAACCCGTACTTCTTCGCGCTTGTCATCGCCCTCGCCTTCTCATATCTGATGAGCTGGTCACCGTACGCGAGCGACTACGCGAGGTATCTCCCCGAGAACGCGTCGAGGGCGAAGATAGTCGCCTACGCGACTGCGGGGGGCGTGATTGCAAGTGCGTGGACCGAGGTCATAGGATTCGTTGTTTATGTGGGTGCGAACAATCCCAGCCTGTCGCCCATCCAGGCCTTGTCTTCTGTCGCAGGGGAGTATTCAGTATTCGCCATGTTGACAATTGTTCTCGGTGCGATAGCGGCTGACGCTCTGAACATCTACTCCAACTCGCTCTCGGCCCTCGTCGTCTATGGAAAAGTGAAGAGGGTACAGGCAGTTCTCCTCGCCGGTGTCGTCGGATTTGTCTTTGCACTAGCAGGGTCGAGCAACTTCGGTTCCTTCTACCAGAACTTTCTGCTGACACTCGATTATTGGATTACACCGTGGATTGGGGTGATGCTGGCAGCCGTGTTCGTAGTGGGGATTACGTCGGGTGTAGAGAGCGCCGGTTCAATCCTTCCAAGAGGAATATTATCGTACGTCATCGGGCTGATATTCTCTCTCCCTTTCATGAACCTGACTTCCTACGGAATCAGCTACATAGGACCAGCGGCTTCTTGGCTGCAGGGAGCAGACGTCAGTTACTTCGTGGCTTTCGGCGTCGCCTTTGTTGCCTATATCTCGATGTCTAGAATCGCCGTCCCCAGGATGGCTAGAGGGGCGGTACAGGCCAAAGGACACTTGAGTATAGTTGCCCTGTCTGCTTGACGGGCGCACCAATGCCACGCAACGGTCATCTTCGGGTGTCTCCACCGCCTCCGTAGCCTTCCCCTGGGAGGCGCACTGTATCCTTTTATCCCCTCTTAGTGGAAAGCAGGGCGTGTCCACCGAAACGAAGTTCAAGGTGAACGTCTATGCGTCTCCGAAGCCAAAGAAGGTGCCGAAGGTCGTCAGCGAAGAGTTGAAGGGAGGCGCGAGCCCGAAGGCAATTTCGAGGATGAAGAAGGAGAGCGTTGATTGTCCTCTGGTGAAGGCCGAGGTAGCGTTCCTGGTCTGCTTCGCATGCCCATCATTCATCAGGCGAGTGACTGGCGTCGTCGACTGCGCGGGGGGACAGAGCCCACCCAAGGAGTGGTTGCTCGGCTGAGGTGTGTCAGCTCAAATTCGCCAATTTCGAGTCTTTGTGCGCATCGAAGTCAGCCAAAAAAGAATCCGACCAACAAACCAACTATGAATGTGACTGAAGCGTAGGGGAGATATCCCGCCACGCGATGCACCCATTCCCTGGCCTCAGTGTTGGACTTCAGGAATCCTATTAGCGGCCTGAGAACCTGTTCCGGAGATAGGAACCCCGCGACTATGAGGAGCAGTATGAGCGCCGCGATAACAATTCCAACCTTTAGCAGCTGTTTGATGAGGAGACCAGTGAAAAAGCCGATGGCAAGAGGTAGGATGACAGTGACGAGAAAGGTCGTAGAGAGGTCCGGCGGCAGAACGGCTGCCAATATTTTCGAGAATTGCCATGGGCTTAATGAGTGTATCTTAGGGTAGCCGTCAATTCAGCTGATTCTGCTCGAAGGAAGTGCAAGAACAAGGAAAGGAGGTGCAAGCCTGGTGCGTAAGACACGAGCCTCTCTTCCACTGGCGGCCCTTGGCTCATGTCCTTTACGCGGGTTCAATGGACCAGAACGCGGATTTCTTCACGCCTGTCGATACCATGGCGTTTCACTTTTTCGAGATCTACGCCATGCCTCTTGCAAATCCCTTCGACCAATCTCAACAGACCCCAGCTCCCGAGACCAAGTGCAGAGGCGACCATGACCCGCTTCACAACGTTGCCGCTGCTGTCCCTCACCATGTTCCTCCTGGTTATCTTCATCAGGTTGTAGTAGCAAGCGTAGTAGACCGCAAGCTGTGAGGAATCGAGCATCTCATGGCTTAGCTTCCTGCTCTTTATCCTGCCGAGAGGGACGTTCTGCATGGGTGTGACAGTAAACTCGGCCGGTCTTCCGTTGACCTCCATGGCTCCCATCCTGTTCACGAGCGCAACGGTCTCCCAGTTGTCTTCCGGGGTCTCGTCTGCCTGCCCGACTTGAACGGTGAAGGCAGGTCTCCAATAAGCCTCGTTGAGTTTCCTGAGACCCTCGAGGACGATGTCCTGCCATGTCCCGTCCGGACCTATGCGCATTGGGAGGGTCTTATTCGGCATGTGGATTGCGGCCAACCTGTCGCTACCGGTTTCGAGCCCCACCTGGATTCCGATCCAGTGGCCCATATTCGCTCTCACTATCTTACTGACTGCCAAGGGTACATCAGGATAAGCCGCCGGGATAGAAATTCGGCCGTGAGTAGGATTTGCCGAGGCCGATCCCTTTACTGACATGATCGCCGTGAACAGCTCTTCGAGTGCCTCTTTGTTTGGCACGAAGTGTGGGCCGTGCTTGTATGCGAATATTTCGTCACTGTGCACCCATGAACTCCCTTGACCAGCCGCGGTGTTTACGCCCACTTCCTTCATTGCCATCTCAGGAGTGTAATACCTGATCGGTCTCAGAGTCACCTCGCAGAAGTCACAACCTATGCCGCATCCTCTCATGACCTCGACGAGCCCTTTCACGGTCGGCTTCCTGATCAATGGTATCTCGTCTAGGTTGGGGAATTGTTTGTATCCTGGCTTGCGTGTCGCGAAACGCGTGTGGGGGACCCAGCTCTGCTTGAAGCGGTCGCCGAAGCTCGAATACCCGCCGTAATAGTCGCTCCCGAAGATTGCCCCGCTCCCTATGTCGTCAAAGACTTCGTTGGCGATGTCATCACACTCGCCTTGGAATGCGAGATCTATCCCTAAGGTATCCATCAGCTCAGGCATTACTGTAAGCTCCCAGACTCCTGGACCTCCGACCGCCAGCCTCGCCTTCTTTCCTTGCTTTGCTCTGTTGAGCCGAGCCATCAGGGCCTCGAATTCGACCCTTACCCATGGCTTGGAGTTGTTGGAAAAGAGGACTGAGTAGCTCATTGTAAGAGGACCAAATCCGAGTGGATCCATTGTGTAGACCCCTATCACCTCGGTATCGTCCTTGATCGCATCCTCAAGGTGGTCAATGTGAGCAACGACGATGTCCTCGGGTGCGTGCTCCTGAAGTAAAGCAGACTCCAGCTTTCTTAGTGCATAGGGTGCTATAGATGCCCTGCCGTTATCTGAGGGCGGAGGTTTCCCCCTGAGATAGTCCCATATGAGCTTGGGGACCAGGCTCGAAGGAGCACACGGAAGGAAATCAAGGAGCGGAAACTGGCTATAATCCCTGTCTAGGGTCGTGTCTGACACTAGTACTATCTTTGCCAAGGACGCCTCGGGGACGATGTTTGCCTGTAGCACTAGAAAAACCTACCCCAAGAGACAGAGTAGCAAGTATTGCTTCCTCGGTCGACCGGAGGCACTTCTCGCACCTCGTAATGAGCTCGCAGCTCCCTGAGCGTTCAGTTGCGCAGCAGCT